>NZ_JBHWAB010000001.1:3705000-3917500 GCF_042688525.2 Haloimpatiens myeolchijeotgali | reverse complement strand
GACACAGGTAGATGAGGAGAGAATCCTAAGGCCAGCGGAAGAATTGTTGTCAAGGAACTCGGCAAATTAACCCCGTAACTTAGGGAGAAGGGGTGCCTGCGAGAGCAGGCCGCAGTGAATAGGCTCAAGCAACTGTTTAGCAAAAACACAGGTCTCTGCTAAAGCGAAAGCTGATGTATAGGGGCTGACGCCTGCCCGGTGCTGGAAGGTTAAGGGGATTGGTTAGCGTAAGCGAAGCCTTGAACTTAAGCCCCAGTAAACGGCGGCCGTAACTATAACGGTCCTAAGGTAGCGAAATTCCTTGTCGGGTAAGTTCCGACCCGCACGAATGGCGTAATGATTTGAGCACTGTCTCGACAACAAATCCGGTGAAATTGTAGTGGGGGTGAAGATGCCCTCTACCCGCGATTGGACGGAAAGACCCCGTAGAGCTTTACTGTAGCTTAGCATTGAATTTCGGTATTGTCTGTACAGGATAGGTGGGAGACTTAGAAATAGGGGCGTCAGCTTCTATGGAGTCGTCCTTGGGATACCACCCTGACAGTATTGAAATTCTAACCGGAGGCCATGTATCTGGTCACGGGACATTGTTAGGTGGGCAGTTTGACTGGGGCGGTCGCCTCCTAAAATGTAACGGAGGCGCCCAAAGGTTCCCTCAGCGCAGTTGGAAATTGCGCGCAGAGTGCAAAGGCATAAGGGAGCTTGACTGCGACACATACAAGTGGAGCAGGGACGAAAGTCGGGCTTAGTGATCCGGTGGTTCCTCGTGGGAGGGCCATCGCTCAACGGATAAAAGCTACCTCGGGGATAACAGGCTGATCTCCCCCAAGAGTCCACATCGACGGGGAGGTTTGGCACCTCGATGTCGGCTCGTCACATCCTGGGGCTGAAGTCGGTCCCAAGGGTTGGGCTGTTCGCCCATTAAAGTGGCACGCGAGCTGGGTTCAGAACGTCGTGAGACAGTTCGGTCCCTTTCCGTCGCGGGCGTAGGAAATTTGAGAGGAGCTGTCCTTAGTACGAGAGGACCGGGATGGACCAACCTCTGGTGCACCAGTTGTCATGCCAATGGCATAGCTGGGTAGCTATGTTGGGACGGGATAAACGCTGAAAGCATCTAAGCGTGAAGCCCACCTCAAGATTAGATTTCCCATAGCGTAAGCTAGTAAGACTCCTGGAAGACTACCAGGTTGATAGGTCAGAGGTGTAAGCGTGGTAACATGTTAAGCTGACTGATACTAATAAGTCGAGGGCTTGACCAAATAATTAACACTGTGCAATTTTGAAAGAACAATAATCTGGTGATTATGGCTCAAAGGTAACACCCCTTCCCATTCCGAACAGGACGGTTAAGCTTTGAAGCGCCGATGGTACTGCAGGGGAAGCCCTGTGGAAGAGTAGGTCGTCGCCAGGTAAGATGGCTGGATAGCTCAGTCGGTAGAGCAGAGGACTGAAAATCCTCGTGTCCCTGGTTCGATTCCTGGTCCAGCCACCAATTTAATAAGGCGCTATAGCCAAGTGGTAAGGCAGAGGCCTGCAAAGCCTTTATCCCCAGTTCAAATCTGGGTGGCGCCTCCAAAAATAACTATGCAAATATGCATAGTTATTTTTTTTTAGGTTATTTAACTACTGGATCTAAAATTACAATTTTATTATTTATACAATCTAATTTAACTTTAGCTCCTATTGGTAAAGTTAAGTTAGGATAATCATGCCCACAACAAAAATTCATAATTGTAGGTTTATTTAAAAACAATAACCTATCTCTAAATACTTGTTCTAAGGATATACTTATACTATCAGAGGATGAATAACAATTAGTAAAATGTCCAATTATAAAACCTCGGCATTGCTGTAATTTATTTGATATTAATAGTTGAGTAAGCATTCGATCTATTTTATAAGGAGGTTCATCTATGTCTTCAATAAATAAGATTTTATTTTTGGTATCTATTTCATATGGAGTTCCTAATGTGCTGCAAATTAATGATAAATTTCCTCCCACTAAATAGCCTTCAGTAATCATCTTTTTTTGATCTCTAAGACATAAATTGAGAGAACCAACAGTATATTCATTTAAACCACTTTGGAGTGTATTAAATAAGCTTTTAAAGGTATATTTATCTTCGAAATTTGATGTAAGCATAGGACCATGAAAAGTTATCAAATTACATCTTTTATTTATTTCATTAAGTAAACAAGTAATATCACTAAATCCTACAAAAATTTTAGGATTATATTTAATTACAGACCAGTCTATTAGAGGAAGAATTCTCATAGAACCATAACCTCCTCTAGCACATAGAATCATATCTATAGTTTTGTCACAAAACATATTCATTAAATCATTGGCTCTATCAACATCACTTCCAGCTAAATATCCAAGATTTTCATATATATGAGTACCTAGTTTTACTTTAAAACCAAGATTTTTAAGTATATTAATGTTTCCTTCAATAAGTTTTTTATCTAATGGACTAGAAGGAGTAATTATCCCTATAGAACTGCCTTTTTTTAATTTGTTTGCAATCATATAAACACCTCAGTTTAGTTCTTTATTAAATTGTATAGAAACTTTTTTTTATATATGCATATAATGTAGTTTGTGAGGAGATTTTTTATTTTTCATTTAGTTTTCTCACATATTTAGTAGACAGTAAATTTAATATATGCATATAAATTATGAATGTTATTATTCAATTTTTATTTATAAATAGTTTGTGGCATATTAAAAATGAATAATTTTGCAATAATAAAAGAAAATTATAAAAATAGTGAATACCATAAAGATATTTTTAATAGAATGCAATATTTGACCATATACATGAAAATACAGCCAAATATACAACACAATTACTCTAGAAAAATTCTTAAAACACTAGTATAATCTCTATATGTTGACTTAAAAATAATATAATTTTATTTTTAATAAGTCATAAATATAGTTATATAAAGAATACGTTAAAAAAGAAGGTGAAATTATATGTACAAAGAAATTATTGAAAGAAAAAAATTACCTGTGATAATTTGTTTGATATTTATTTTGTGTATATTTATTTATATATCTAAATATGTTTCAAGTTTATTTATAGATAATGATTTTTTATGCGGTCTCTTTGATGTATTTTTTACTATAGCTATGATAGTAATCATTATGGCGGAAATATATAAGACTAACATTAAGTATAAATATTCTATAATAGCTGATCAGTTTATAATTCATAAACTGCGAGGAGATTCTAAAATAGAAGTAGAGAATATAAAATTTAAAGATATAAAATTTATAGGTAAAAAAAGTGAGTTAAAATCAAGATATGATGTTATAAGTAATAGAAGATATATTTGTTCTTTATTTAATTCAAAAAAGTATTGTTGTGTATATTTTGATGGTAGTGGATTTAGAAAGTTTTATTTTGAGCCCAGTGCTGATTTAGTAGATAAATTGGAATTTATAATGAATAAAGATAAAGAATGTTTTGATGTAAAATATAGATTGAGTATTTCAATATAGTATAGAAAGTGATAAAAAAAGCAGGAAATTATTTTTCCTGCTTTTTCTTATGGTTAAATTCTTGTTTTATTTCTTTTAGTAAATTTTCATTTTGAATAAGATCAAGTCCTGTAAGGGAAAGTGCTTGTATTGTTTTCATTGTATTATTTATTGCAAAATCTTTTAATGTTTCTTTACCAAAGGCTTGAGATGGATAACCAATTGAGGCGTTTTCAGTTATAGAAACAAAAGGGTTTATACAAGGAAGTATATGACTTACGCTACCTATACTAAGTCCTGGAAGTGTTTCATTGGAAGATGATATATTTATTATGCCGCATTCCTTTAAATTATGAGAAAATATTCGACAGAGATTTTCATTTAGAATCATTTCCTCATAAGGAAGTTGATAAATACTTATATTACATTTTAATTCAAATATATTGCTTATCAATGAAATAAAAGATTTAATTATTTCTAAAATTTTATAACTATTTTCTATTTTAGGAGTAGTTATGAGATAATTACTTTCACATTTGGAATATAGTGAGTATGAATTACAAACTCCATTTGTAAAGATATTTTGAATTTTGTATCCTTTAGGTAAATTTTTATTTACTAAATCAATGAAGTTATGTGTAAGCATACATGAATCTAAAGATGAACAGCAATTAATAGGAGTATTATTATCAAGATCAAATTTTATTTTTACTGGTAAAACAGACATAGAAGGTAAGGTGTTAGTTGTTATAACATGAGGATGAGCCATTAAAACTACATCAATATCTTCAAATGTACCTTGTTTTACCATAGTTGTTTTACAACCATTTATATATTCACCTGGACAGCCTAATACTACTATACTTCCTCCTGTTTTAGAAATTACTTTTGAAAGAGATAAGGCAGCACCTATGGACATAGTAGAAACTAAATTATTACCTGAAATATGTCCTTTGTATGGGTCTGCATCATATTCACATATATAACATATTTTAGGATAACTATTTCCATATTGAGCATAAAAAGCAGTATTTATTCCAAGGTAATTTTCTTTTATTTCAAAGTTATATTCTTTTAGAAGAGATATTATATAATTATAAGCTTTATATTCTTTAAAGCTTTCTTCAGGGTTATTATAAAGGTATCTAGCAAGTTTAAATAAATCATTTTTTAAAGTACTTAAGTAAGTAATGATTTCTTGTTTCATTTTATTTACCCCTTTCGCATAATTTTAGTTTATTTAACTATTTGTTTAGTATTCCCTAATAATTTGTAAGATATTTGTCGTATGAAAACTTAAATGGACAAAATAAAAGTGGACAGTGTATTGAATAAAATATAGTGTAAGAGGCAATAATTGTAAATAATGAAATGAAATATTACTTTTTAAGGAGGATATTATGAATAAAAGAACTTGTATTATATGTGGAAAGCCTCTGAATAATGGTATAATAATAAGCGGTAGAGGAATTTGCAAAAATTGTGAAGAGAAAATTATAGAATGTGATATGGATACAGATTTTTATGAGTATTATAAAAATTGTATAAAAAAATCCATAACTCAAGGTATAGTAACAAAAGGAGAGGATTTAAGTTGTCAAGGTTACCGCTTATAGAGGGTGTGTCGAGTTATATAAAAGAAAAAAATATATCTTTTTGCATGCCAGGGCATAAATATGGAAAAGGCTTTCTACAAACAAGAGAAGGAATAACATTAAGCAGGGATTTATTAAAATATGATATCACTGAAGTGGAAGGTGTTGATAATCTTCATAATGCTGAAGGAATAATAAAAGAGTCTCAAGAACTTTTGAGTGAGTATTACAAAAGCAAAAAATCATATTTTCTAGTCAATGGAAGTACTAGTGGTAATTTAGCTATGATATTTTCTGCCTTTAATGAAGGAGATAAGATAATAGTTGAAAGGAATTGTCATAGATCAATTTTTAATGGAATAATAATGAGAAAATTAAAACCTGTTTATATAAAAAATAAAATAAATGATAAATTTAATGCTCCTCTTTCAATAGATATGGAGCATTTTTTTCAGATAGTTAAAAAAAATAGTGATGCTAAAGGAATAATAATAACATATCCTAATTATTATGGTATTTGTACAGATTTAAGAGTTATAGTGAAAGAGGCCAAAAAGTATAATATGAAGGTACTAGTTGATTCTGCTCATGGTGCACATTTTGGAGTAAATAAATTGTTACCTAAAAATGCAATAGAATTAGGAGCGGATATGGTAGTAATGAGTAGTCATAAAACTCTTCCTAGTTTTACACAAACAGCATATTTACATATAGGAAATAGTGTAGATGAACATAAGGTGGATTTTTATGTGAGCGCATTTTTAAGTACAAGCCCATCATATATGTTAATGTGTTCTATGGAATATGCTAGATATTATCTTGAAGAAAAAGGTGATGCTGCGTACACAAAGTTAATTGATATGTTGTCACATTATAGAAGTATGATAAATACGTTATCAAGATTTCATATTATAGGAAAAGAAGATATCCAAAATGATGATTTTGATATAGATACTACTAGATATGTTATTAATGTAGAAAAAGGTTATAGTGGACATAAGCTTTTAGAATATCTAAGAACAAAAAAAATACAGGCTGAAATGAGTGATAGTCAAAATGTAGTTTTGATTTTTTCACCTTTTAATACAGAAAAGGAACTTAAAAAATTATATGAAGCATTGAAAACATGTCCTATGGATTTAATTGAAGAAAAGTATATAGAGACAAGAAAGTATGATATTCCAATAATGAAAATTATACCTTGTGAAATTATGAATAAAAAGAAAGTAAGTATAAAAATTGAAAAAGCAGAAGGGAAAATAAGTGCTAATTCTATAGTACCATATCCACCAGGAATTCCACTTATAATGCCAGGAGAAATAATAAGCGGGAATACAATAGATGTGATAAAATATAATATAAGAAATGGAATGACTATTTTAGGATTAGATAAAGAGCGTGGAACTATAGATATAGTTAAGGAATAACTAATGTATTAATAATTAATTGGAGGAATACATATGAAAAAAGGACTATTGATAACTTTAGAAGGACCAGATGGATCAGGAAAAACAACACAGATTCAGCTTTTAGAAGAGTATCTAAAACAAAAAGGGTTTGAAATTATAAAAACACGAGAACCTGGTGGAACTCCAATAAGTGAAAAGATAAGAAATATAATATTAGATAACAGAAATACAGAAATGAGTGATATGTGTGAGGCTCTTTTATATGCAGCATCTCGTGCACAACTTGTAAATGAAATTATTAAACCATCAATAGAAGAAGGTAAAATAGTAATTTGTGATAGATTTGTACTTTCTTCTATAGTTTATCAAGGAATAGGTAGGGAGTTAGGTATAGAAAAAATAAAATATATAAATCAAGCTGCGTTAGAAGGATTAGAACCAGATTTAACGATTATGCTTACAATACCGTATGAAGAAGGACTTAAAAGAAAGTATAAGCAAAAGACTTTAGATAGATTAGAAAACAGTGGAAATAAATTTCATGAAAAAGTATTTAATGGATATTTAGATATATCTAAAAATTATGATAAAATTAAATTAGTAAATGCCAATAAAAATGTAAAAGAAGTTCATAATCAAATAGTAGAAATAGTGGATTCACTTATAAAAAATAAGTAATAAGAATATAATAAGTAAAAATGTAAATGACATATGTTTAAAATAAGTATGATAAAAATAATTAGGGGGTATGTTTATGAAGTTAATAATAACGATAGTACAAGATGATGTAGCGGCAGATTTGATAGAATCAATAACAGAAAAAGATTATAGGGTGACTAAACTTGCAACTACTGGAGGGTTTTTAAAGGCTGGAAATACTACTCTTTTAATAGGAGTAGAAAAGGAAAAAGTTGAAGATGTGTTAGACATAATAAAGAAAGAATGTAAAACAAGAAAACAAATTGTTACATCACCATCACCAGTAGCAGGGTCAACAGGAGTATACGTGCCATATCCAGTAGAAGTTGAAATTGGAGGAGCTACAGTATTTGTAGTAGATGTAGATAAGTATCTAAAAATATGATGCTTATGGAGGTATTCAATGAGTTTTGAAAATATAATAGGACATGAAAATATAAAAGCACAAGTAATAAGATCAATAGAGAATAGCAAATTTGCTCATGCACATTTACTAGTTGGAGAAGATGGCATTGGTAAGAGTATTTTAGCTGAAAATATGGCTATGAAAATTTTAGGAAAAGTAAGAGAAATAGATTATCCAGATATAGTGAAATGGAAGGTGCCTAAAAATAGAAAAAGTATAGGAGTAGAACAAGTAAGAGAGTTAACAGAAGAAATAAATAGAAAGCCATATGAGGGAGATAAAAAGGTAATAATAGTATATGAAGCACATAAAATGACTATACAAGCACAAAATGCTTTTTTAAAGACAATAGAAGAACCACCAAAAGGTGTTTTTATAATTTTACTTTGTGAAAATCTTGAAGTTTTATTAGATACAATAAAGTCTAGATGTCAAATTCATAAACTGAAAAGTTTAACTGAAGAAGAAATTTATAAATACTTAAAAAGAAAATATAACAATTTAAGTGAAGATAAAATAAAATCAGTAATAGCATTTAGCAATGGTATTCCAGGAAGAGCAGAAAAGTTTTTAGATGATAAAATTTTTAATGAAATAAGAGATAAGACTATAGATATTTTTACTAACATTACAAAAGTTAATGAATTAAAAGCATTAGAGTATGACAGCTTTTTCTTAGAATTTAAAGAAAGTTGGGAAGAAATATTAAATTGTATGTTAGTATATATTAGAGATGCTATGATTTATAAAGAAACAAGTAATAAGGAACTTATAATAAATAAAGATAAATATAAAGAAATAGAAGAAATTACGAGAATATTTTCCTTTAAGAAATTAAATGATATTATAGATATTATTAAGGAAGCCATTGATAGTTTAAATAAAAATGTAAATTTAGCGTTGGTTTTTGATGTCATGCTTTTGAAAATACAGGAGGTTTAATATGGTAACAGTTGTAGGTATACGTTTTAGAAGAGTAGGTAAGATTTATTATTTTGATCCTGCTGAATTACAATTACAGGTAGGAGATAAGGTATTAGTAGAAACTGCAAGAGGTATAGAATTTGGGCAGTGTGTAATTCCTAATAGGCAAATAGAAGAAGATAAAATTGTGGCTCCACTAAAAAGTGTAATAAAAAAAGCTGATGAAAAAGATGTAGAGAAAAATTTAGAAAATAAAAGAAAAGAAAAAGATGCTTTTAAGATTTGTATAGATAAGATAAAAAAACATGAGCTTGATATGAAACTCATAGATGTAGAATATACTTTTGATAATAATAAAGTTATTTTTTATTTTACTGCAGACGGAAGAGTGGATTTTAGAGAGTTAGTAAAAGACTTAGCATCTGTATTCAGAACAAGAATAGAATTAAGACAAATAGGGGTAAGAGATGAAGCAAAAATGGTGGGTGGACTTGGACCATGTGGTAGACCTCTTTGCTGTGCAACTTTTCTTGGTGATTTTGAACCAGTATCAATAAAAATGGCTAAAGAACAGAATCTTTCTTTAAACCCAGCTAAAATATCAGGTATATGCGGAAGACTTATGTGCTGCTTAAATTATGAACAAAAAAATTATTTAGAAATAAGAAGGAAACTTCCAAAAGTAGGGTCTTTAGTAGATAGTTCTTATGGAAAAGGAGAAGTAATAGGAAATTCTGTTGTAAAGGAAAATGTAAAGGTAAAAATACAAACTGATGATGATGAAATAGTAAAAGAAATACCTATTAAAGAAATAAAACTTATATCTGGTGAATATGAAGATGATGTTAAAGATGAAGAAATAAACATGGAAATAAATAATGAAGAGGATAAGAAAATCATTAAAGAATTATTTAAAGAAAACTAGGGAGGATATGTTATGAAGTCCATATTTAAAATTTCTAGTATAAAAAATAATAAGGATGTTATGAAAATTAAAAATGCGATTACAAATTATGAAGGAATTGTAGCATGTCAAATAAATAAAGAAAACGGTGTTGTAGAAGTCGTATATGATAATTATTTTATAAATGAAGAAGCAATGAGTGAGTGTATAGAAAATTTAGGATATACTATTATTTAAAAGTATCTTTTAAAATATAAAAAAACGTGATAAAATAAACTGTGGATGATATTTTATCCAAAATTTTAAGGAGGTGTAGCAAATGGCATATAAAATTACAGATGCTTGCGTAAGCTGTGGAGCATGTGCTTCAGAATGTCCAGTTAACGCTATAAGCCAAGGAGATACTCAATACGTTATAGATGCAGATACTTGCATTGATTGTGGAAACTGTGCAAATGTTTGTCCAGTAGGAGCACCAGTTCAAGACTAATATAAGAACATAGAAAAAAGATCGCTTTGGCGGTCTTTTTTTATGTTCTAAAAAATCTTTTTATTATCAATAAGGAGTTGCAGAAAGAACAGAAGGATTTATTTTATTTACATTAATGATTTTATTAACTAAATATGCAGCAATTATTATAGTTATATTTTCAATAATGGTTTTTATAACGGGCGTTCAGAGGATGTTAGAGGCTAGAAAATTATTTTTACAGTAACTAGTAGGTCAAGTAACTATACAGTGTATATGGATTATAAAAAAGGAAATAATAACTTCTAAGGAGGAGTGATATTTCATGAAAAAAAGAGTTGCTGTTGAAAAAGGACTAAGACCAGTAAAACAATTTTTATCAGAAGATGGATATAAAGTAAGTGAATTTACAAGTAAGGAAATGAACGATTCAGCATATTTTAATAAATTTGATGCTGTAATTATAACAGGTGAAGATGAAAATATGATGGGAATGGAAGATGCTATAACTGAAGTTCCTGTGATTTCAGCACATGGAATGACACCTGAGGAAGTTAAATCGCAAATGGAAAATAAAATGATGTAATAATTGTATACTTATATTGATTTAAAAAATATACCCGTCTAAAATATTTTTAGATAGGTATATTTTTTTATGTTAAAAATATATTATTTTTAACATAATTTTAATTTTGATGTGTAACTATTTGGAGTGAAGATGAATATAATATAATAAAAAAATAAATGGCTTTGTGTTTTAATTTTGTAGTTTGTATTAGAATTTATTATGGATAATTTTCTCCATATAGAGATCATATTCAGTAGTATAAACTGTTTATGGTCTTTAATTTTTAAAAATTAGGAATTCTAGAAAGTAATATAAAAGTAAGAAGGATACAAGTTGTTATTACAATAATAAATATTTTTCCAATAGGCTTGTATATATTAAGAGTCCAACCAATACCCAGTCTTTTAGGTACCCATAAACGCTTATCATTTGGATTATAGTATATATAACCCATAAGCCAATATATATCTTCGTCTACATTAGTAGTTGTAATAAAACTTTTAAATTTATGTAGTTTTTTGCCAGTATAGAAACTTAATGTAGCACTATAAATAAAAATTATAAAAGTAATCATAATTATAAGCATATTATTATATTTTATATTAATAAAACCTAAGTTAGAAATACTAGTTGTTAAAAATAATAAATTTATCAAAAATGAATTTATTAGTAAATTTTTTGACCAAAGAGTATAAAGTGTATTAATTTTATTTTCTATGTCTATATTTGAAAAAACCAATATTTCTTTTGATTCCATAATTAAATTATATATATAATTTAAGAAAATAGTGAATTCTATTTCTGAAAATGGAATTAGTAAAAAAGTAAGCAATGATTTTTTTGTCCAAGAATATAAATAACCATTATTAGTATAAGTCGTAGGAGACGTACTTGGAATATTATTGTATTTCATAAGTACGATGATTAAATTTAATAGTATAATTAAAATAGGAATCCAAAAAAATTTTTTATTCAATATAAGTTTTTGATTTTTACTAATTGTAGTATCTATAACTATTAGATCTTTTTTTCCAGATGACCAATTTTGCTTAGTTTTTAGCAATTTGATTTTTTTATGGACAATATAATAATTAATGTGAATTAATGTTGCTAGGAAAAAAAGTAGTACTACCATAAGTAATGCATTGTCATAATACTTATAAAGTAGAAATATACATATTATAGAAAAGATTCCACAGGTAAATAAATACATTTTCTTATAAGCATTTTGTAATTTTTTTAATCTAAATTTATTTTTATTTTTATATTCTTTAGGTATTGTAATGCCAAAGAAAATATTATTATTTTGAAAATAGGGTAAACATAATCCTATCATAAATATTATAAAGATAGGTAGTCCAAATGAAATCAACAATATTAGACTATTTCCTATATTAGTATTATGCATAAGTACACCTCCAGTCAGATTAATAAAATCTATAGGAGCAGATTTTATGTTTATTAATTCATATCATATAGATTATAAAGCACTAATAATTAAAAAACAAATAAAAACAAAAAAGTATAATTATTTTAATATAAATTAATATGTAAATATAGTTTTTTATACACCTCCTTAGATACAATTGAGAGCTCAGCATTATTTTAATGTTGAGCTCTTGTATATATAATTAATAAATTAAATTAAATATTTGAGTAGTAATTAAACAAATAATTATAGCTATAGCAGTAGGCATAAGTATAGAGAATAAAGTCCATTTTATACTTCCAGTTTCTCTTTTTATAGTCCACACAGTGGTTCCACAAGGAAAGTGTAGAAGAGAGAATAACATCATATTTATAGCAGTTAAAACTGTCCAACCGTTATTCACAAGAACAGTTCTGAGAGATTGTAAATTTTCAAATTCTATCATAGTTCCCTTTGAAAGGTAAGCCATCATCAAAATAGGAAGAACTATTTCGTTAGCAGGAAATCCAAGTATAAAAGCTAGAAGTATAAAACCATCAAGACCTATTAGTGTCCCAAAAGGTCCTAATAGATTGGCTAAATGGTTAATTATGCTTAGATTACCTATATAAATATTACTTAAGAGATAAGTTATTGCTCCTGCAGGTGCAGCAACTATTATAGCTCTACCTAATACAAAAATAGTTCTATCTAAAATAGAAGTATAAAGAACTCTAAGTAGTTGAGGTTTTCTATAAGGAGGAAGTTCAAGAGTAAAAGAAGAAGGTATACCTTTTAATAAAGTTTTGGACAAAATAAAAGATATTAGTAATGTTATACAGATTCCTATAATAACTAACATAAGGACCATGAGTGCTGCAATTAATCCCCCAAAGGATTCTTTAAATTTCATTCCAAAGAAAATAGTTGATATAGCTATTAATGTAGGAAAACGACCATTACAAGGTACAAAATTGTTTGTAAGTATTGCTATAAGCCGTTCTCTTGGAGAATCTATTATTCTACAAGCAGTAACTCCTGCAGCATTACATCCTAGTCCCATACACATAGTAAGACATTGCTTCCCGTGTGCGCAGCATTTTTTAAATAAATGATCAAGATTAAAGCATACTCTAGGAAGATAACCTAAGTCTTCTAGTAAAGTAAATATGGGAAAGAATATAGCCATAGGTGGAAGCATAACAGAAATAACCCATGCTACAGTTCTATAAACACCAAGTATCAATATACCATAAAGCCATGAGGGTGCATTTATATAATTAAAGAATTGGGTTAATTTAGGTTCTAATGCAAATAGAGCATTAGATAGTAACTGAGATGGGTAATTAGCCCCTTCTATAGTTAACCAAAAAACCCCACAAAGAAGTAAGAGCATGATAGGTATTCCAAAACATTTAGAAGTTAATATGTCATCAATACGTTTATCTCTTCTATGATTAGAATTTTTAGTAACAGTATGTTTACTTATTTGTTCTGCATGCTTATATAAGTTAGATACAATAATATCTCTAACTTCATTGTTATTATTTCGTCGAAATGTAGATGCTTCTTTTAAAATATCATTCATAGTTATTTTGCTATTCATGGTTTATTCCTTCTTTTAGATTGCTATATGGAATTTGTACATCTAAGTATTTACTTATAGAATCTAAAATTGATTTATCACCGTCTAAAAGTCTTAGAGCAATCCATCTAGAATTAATTTTACCTTTAAAAATTTCGTCTAACTTAGGTGTAGTTTTAGATAAAAATTTTTCTATAGATATACCATACTTAATTTTGATAGGATTAGTTATTATTTTATTTTTACAAAGTTTGTAAATAGTGTCTTTTAAGTTAAGGATTCCTATATTGTTTCTAGCATTAGTAGGAATAACAGGTATCCCTAGTTTATGAGATAAAAGGTCTATGTTTATTTGTATATTTTTGTTTTTTGCCTCATCCATTAGGTTAAGACATACTATGACTTTATCTGTTATTTCTAATACTTGAAGTACTAAATTTAAATTTCTTTCTAGACAAGTAGCATCTACTACAACTACAGTAGCATTTAAGTTACTGAAACATAAAAAATCTCTTGCAACTTCTTCCTCGACAGAACTAGCCATAAGTGAGTATGTTCCTGGTAAGTCAACAACTATAAAATTATGATTATTATAAATATATTTTCCTTGTGCACTTGTAACTGTTTTTCCAGGCCAGTTACCTGTATGTTGATGCAAGCCAGTTAGTGAGTTAAAAACAGTACTTTTTCCTGTGTTAGGATTTCCAGCTAAAGCTATTATAAAATCATCTTTAGTTTCTTTTTTTACATCAAAAGAATCTTTAAGATTCTTTTTTAGGGATGATGAGTAGGTTATACCCATAGGAAACCTCCTAGTTAAAATTGTTATTAAATAAATAATCAAAATTGAATTTTTTCATATCTTAATTACTGAAATATTAGAAGTTTCTTCTTTTCTTAAAGCGATTGTAGTATCTCTAATAATATATGCAGTAGGATCTCCTGAAAAGCTTTTTCTGAGAACATATATTTTTGATCCAGGAATGATACCTATATCAAGTAGTCTTTGTTTTGATAATCCTTGAGAGGAAACTTCAATTATTTTACCCCAACAGCCTACAGGTAATTCTGAGAGCTTAATAAACTTAGACATGTAGATCACCACATTCCATATAAATACTAATTTTATAATATGAGAAAAGTATAGATTTTGTTACAGTTTGATAAATAGAAATAAAGTGATTAGTAGACATGATTATAAATTATATTAAAAAAAGAGCTAAAGGTTCATTGAACCTATTAGCTCTTGCTCCTTACATGGTTACACGCCAATAAAATATCAACTTAAGAAATTAAGTTTAAAATTATTATAACTTGTAAATAATTACTTGTCAATTCATTTTTACATATAAAATTTTATAAATTAAATTTAGCTTAAGCATATAAATTAAAAAACTAGTAGTTTATAATAAAAGAAAATTAGTTTATAATAACTTGGTAATACAATTTAAGTTATGAAAATTTTTAAAGTAGCAGGAGGGGAAAAATGATATCTATATTTAAAAGTATACAAGATAAAGGATTGAAGGAAATAGAAGATATACAAGCAGGATGTTGGATCAATATGGTAGCACCTTCTGATGAAGAAATAGCTTTAATAGCTAAGAAGACAGGAGCTCCTATCGAATACTTAAAAGCAGCTCTTGATGAAGAGGAATCTTCTAGATTGGAAGTAGAAGATGATAATATTCTAATAATAGTAGATATACCTTTTACTGAAATGGAGTATAACTCACTTACTTATGATACTTATCCTCTTGCCATAATACACACAAAAAATGAAATAGTAACAGTATGTTTAAAAGATAGTAAAATATTAAAAGGATTTACGGAAGGCAAAGTGACTTCTTTTCATACATTTAAAAGATCTAGATTTATATTGCAAATTCTTTATAGAATAGCTAACTTTTATTTAATATACTTAAGGCAAATAGATAAAAAAAGTGTTTTAGTAGAGAAACAGCTTCACAAATCTATGAAAAATAGAGAACTTATTCAATTATTAGCATTAGAAAAGTCATTAGTTTACTTTTCTACTTCTTTAAAGGCTAATGAAATGACTTTAGAAAAAATGTTAAAGTTATATATAATTCAAAAATATGTAGAAGACAAAGATGTGTTAGAGGATGTAATAGTAGAAAACAAACAGGCAATTGAAATGTGTAATATATACAGTAATATTTTAAGTGGAACTATGGATGCATATGCATCAGTTATCTCAAACAATTTAAATATAGTTATGAAATTCTTAGCAGCTATAACTATTGTTATGTCAATACCTAATATGGTATCAGGATTATTTGGTATGAATGTTAGAATACCATTTCAAAATTCACCATATGGATTTTGGTTTGTAATAGCTATTGTAGCAGGGGTTTCAGCTACAGTTACATGGGTACTAAGTAAAAAGGGTATGTTCTAAAATTCATATAATTTTTAGTTATAATTGATAGTTAAGTAAAAAGAGGTGAAGTATATGGATTTAGTTAGAAAAGATGAAACTTTAGATGATTTACAGCTTAATGGAATTTATGTTATACAAAAAAAGCAAGGGTTTAGGTTCGGAGTAGATGCAGTGCTTTTAGCTAATTTTTCAAGAATACGAAGTGGGACAAAGGTAGTAGATTTATGTAGTGGTACAGGAATAATACCGTTCATATTAGCGGGAAAAACAAAAGCATCTTATATAGAGGGAATTGAGATTCAAGATGAACTTGTAGAGATGTCAAATAGGTCAGTTATGTATAATAAACTACAAGATAAAATAAAGTTTACAAAGGGAGATTTGAAAGATCAGGAACTATTAAAAAACATAGGAAGAGTTGATGTAGTTACTGTTAATCCTCCATATAAGTTAAAGAATTCGGGAATAATAAATATGAATGATAAAAATGCAATATCAAGACATGAAATATTATGTACATTAGAAGATGTAATAAAAGCGTGTAGAGTACTTTTAAAAGATAATGGGAGAATGTATATGGTTCATAGACCAGATAGAATTGCAGATATAGTTACTTTAATGAGAAAATATAAAATTGAACCTAAAAGAATAAAAACAGTTCACCCAACTTATAATAAAGCTCCTAATATTGTTCTTATAGAAGGACAGAGAGATGGAGGAAGCTTCTTAAAATGGGATAATCCTTTATATGTACATAATGAGGATGGAAGTTATACAAAAGAAATTAATGAAATATATGGTAGAGAATGATTGAGGTGATTTAATGAGTTACGGAAAACTATATTTAGTAGGAACACCAATTGGAAATTTAAATGACATAACGTTAAGAGCATTGGAGACTTTAAAAAATGTTGATTTAATAGCTGCAGAAGATACAAGACAAAGTATAAAGTTATTGAATCATTTTAATATAAAAAAAACATTGATAAGTTATCATAAATATAATGAGAATAATAGAGGAGAAGAGTTAATAAAAAAAATAAAAGAAGGGACTAATGTAGCTGTAATTACAGATGCAGGGATGCCAGGGATATCTGATCCTGGGAGCGTAATAGCACTAAAATGTATAGAACAAGGAATTAAGTTTGAAGTGATTCCAGGCGCTACAGCAGTTATAACAGCTCTTGTATATTCAGGATTAGATACAGAAAAATTTTTGTTTACAGGTTTTTTACCTAGAGAAAATAAAGAAAGAGAAAGATTAATTGAAAAATTGAAAGATAGAATGGAAACTCTTATTTTTTATGAAGCACCTCATAGATTGAAAAAAACTTTACAATTTATGAAGGAAAATTTAGGGAATCGTAGAATATCTATATGTAGAGAATTAACTAAGATTCATGAAGAAATCCTCAGACTAACGCTGGAAGAAGCTATTGAACATTACAATGATATAGAACCTAGGGGGGAGTATGTACTTGTTATAGAAGGAAAAAGTAAAGAAGAAATAGAAAAAGAAAAAAAAGCTTTGTGGGAAGATTTGAGTATTGAGGAGCACATAGTTAAATATATGTCCCAAGGTAGTACTAAAAAAGAAGCTATAAAAAGAACTGCTAAAGATAGAAAATTACCTAAATCAGAAATATATAAACATTCTTTGAATATTTAATAATATAATCTAATTAAAGTATATAAATGATGATGTAATATATTAATTATATTATTATTAAGTTAATTTTATATTAAAGTTGAGTTTGAAAAGGTTAAATGTTATAATTTATATAAAGACTTTTGTTAAATTGCATATACTAGTTAGTATATGCAATTTTAAACAAAAATATTCGAAAAGAGATAGAAAATATTATATATACAATTTGAGAGAGTTAATAAGATAAAAACACATGGGTTATGTATAAAAAAAGGAGGAAATGGGAGTGCGTAAAAAAGTTATATCTGTTGTTATTGCAACAAGTGTTATTTTAGGAACAACGTTACCAGCAGTTGCGACGCCTTTGGAAAATACTTTAAAACAGCAGCAAAGCCAATTAAAAAAGAATAAAGATTCTTTAGCACAAGTAAAAAAACAGAGAGAAAACTTAGAAGTGGAAATAGAAAAATTAGATAGTAATATTGAAAGTATGATGATGCAAATAAATAGCATTAAAGATAAAATAAGTAAAACTGAAAAAGATATAAAAATTGCAGAAAAAGATCTTAAGAAAGCAGAAGATGATTTAAATAAGCAGCAAAAGTTATACAATGAAAGAGTAAGAGCTATGTACATAAATGGTGCAGATAGTTACTTAGAAATGATATTGGATTCAGAAAGCTTTTCTGACTTAATAAGTAGAGTAGATACTGTAAAAACTATAATGAATTATGATAAAAATGTAATGAGTAAATTCAATAAGAAAAAAGAAGAAGTTTCAGGTAGAAAAAAAGCCTTAGATACAGAAAAACAAACATTAGTAAAACTTAAGACTGAAAATGAAAATAAATTAGCCAAGCTTAATGAAAATAAAGATGAACAACATAAGTTAATTGCAGAATTAGATAAACAAGAAAGAGCGTATAGTTCTAAAATATCACAATCTCAATCAGTAGTTAATGAAACTATGAGAAGAATACAACAAATGAAAAATGCAGCAAACAATAATAAACCATCAAACAATAAGCCATCAAGTAATAAACCATCAAGTAATAAACCATCAAATAATAAACCATCAAGAGGTGACTCAGACGTTTCAGGCAATAGTGTAGTTGCTTTTGCATCAAATTATTTAGGAACTAGATATGTATGGGGTGGTACTACTCCTCAACCAGGATTTGATTGTTCTGGATTTGTTCAATATGTGTACAGACACTTTGGAGTAAATTTACCAAGAACTACTTATTCTCAAATTAATGTAGGAAGATCAGTATCTAGAGGAAATCTTCAACCAGGTGATTTGGTGTTCTTTGGAAGCTCTAGTTCTCCACATCATGTAGGAATGTATGTAGGAAATAATTGTTACATTCATGCGCCAAGAACAGGTGATGTAGTAAAAATTTCACCACTAACAAGAAGTGATTATGCAGGTGCTAGGAGAGTTAAATAGTATATTTAAGATTTTAAGTATTTGAAATAGAGAGGGAAATGATGTTTGAAATCAATTCCCTCTTTTTATTATATTTAAATTTGTTGCAAAACAAATTTATTTTATTTTAAATAGTTTAATATTTTTATCTATTATAAAACCCGTATGAATATTCATACGGGAAATAGGGTGTAATATATCTATGTAATAGGGTTAAGTTATGAACGAAATTATTTACCAGATTTTAATTCTTCTAAACAAGATTTACAAATGTTTTTACCTTTGTAATTAACAACATCTCTTGCATTTCCACAGAAGATACATGCTGGTTCATATTTCTTTAGTATTATTTGTTCACCATCAACATATATTTCTAAAGCATCTTTTTCAGCTATGTCCAATGTTCTTCTAAGCTCTATAGGAATTACAATTCTTCCTAATTCGTCTACTCTTCTTACTACACCTGTTGATTTCATTATTAAAATCCTCCTTTTAATAAACATATTAATTACTACATCTTTCGACATATCTACTAAAAAAATTGTAACAAAAATGACATTTAAAGTCAATGGATAGTGTTGATTATTTTATATGAAATTACAAAATAATTATTAACTTCCATCTATAGTTAATATACTACCATTTTATACAAATGTCAATATATTTTTTTGGATAAATACAAATTTTTACTATTGTTCAATGCTAGATATATCAATGAAAGAAAAAATATTTAATATATATTATGCCCATTAATAACAAAAATATCCATAAAATTTTATTTTGCTTAATCTAAAATAAAAAAAAGTAATTAATTGGATTTTTACAATATAGTGTCGAAAAAAATGAACTATAAAGATATATATATTTATAATTTGTTTTATATTATATTAGATTTTATATTACTACACAGATATATATTAAAATTTAACAAATTAATAAATTAATTGAAGCTTTAAAATTGATTTATAATACATTATTTTTGAATTACTGAGAAAAATTGATATGCATATTTTTGAAATGTAATTATTAAACATATTTTTTATTGAAAATTAGTTGATGATATGGGTTATAATATATTTATACATAAAATATCCTTGTAAAAGAATAAAATAGAATAAGATAAAGGATTACTAATTAAACAATAATAATAGTTTTATTATCAGAAAAACTACAAGTAACATACTTTATTATTTGTAGAAATGTAATATTAAAAACTGAAAATAAAAGGTGATTGTATGAAGAAAATAATAGATGAAATAAAGAGGTTTGCTATAAAAAATTGTAATAATGTATATGCTGTAGGAGGATATATAAGAGACAAATTAATTAATAATAAAAATAAATATGAAGACATAGATATAATTTATGATGGGAATATAGAAAATTTAATCAATTACTTAAAAGTAAAAAAATATAAAGTTATTTGTATTAACAAGAATATAAAAATTTATAGGGTCTATAATGATGGTATAGTTTTAGATATATGTAGTCTTAAAGGTGATAGTCTAAAACAAGATTTAGAGAAAAGGGATTATACAATCAATGCTATAGCGTTAGATTTATGTAGTAATAAAATAGTTGATCCGTTTCAAGGAAGGAAACATATTCTAAATAGAACTATTCACTATGTAAATAAAGATAGTATAAAGGAAGATAGAGTAAGAATATTAAGAGGTGTTAGGTTAGCAATAAAATATGATATGCATTTTTCAGTAGATACTGAAGTTTGTATTAGAACTGAAGCAAAGTTTATAAGTAATTGTACTAAAGAAAGAATTTTTGATGAATTAATGAAGATAATAAAAGCAGATACATTTGGTAATGCTTTTGAAATGCTTGATACATATGGAATTTTGAAAGACTTATTACCTTATATAGAACAACTTAAAACTATAGGGAAGTGTAAATATCATATAGAGGATGTATTTACTCATATGAATACTACATATAAAGTTTTTAAAGACTTAAGTAATTTTAAATTTAATTTAAAAGGATTAAATTATGATAAGTTTAATATTCAAATAGGTAATTATAAATTACAAGATTATCTTGCTTTTTCGGCATTTGTTCATGATATTGGGAAATATGAATGTTATAAAAAACAGGGCAAAAAAGTTAGCTTCATAAATCATGATAAAGTAGGAAGTATGATAATGAATTCATTTTGTAAGTTTTGGAGATTTCCTAGAGATGCAAAGAATATAGTTGTAAAAGTAGTTGAGGGACATATGTACCCATTAATTTTATTTAAAAATAATGTTAAAAATTATAGAGATAGTTTTTATAAGTTTTTTGTTAAATATGATAAATTTGTTACATATATATTAACAATATCTTTTTGTGATGTATATGCTACTGAACTTTTTTTAGATATGAATAATGAAAAGGAGAAGTATAAAGAATATATAGAAAAAATTTTTAAAGAATATGAAATATATAAAAATATAAAAGATAATAGACTTTTAAAAGGAAATGAAGTAATACAACTTATTGGGAAGGAGGGACGTATAGTGAGTGAAATATTAGACGAAATAGATTATTTAAGATATAAAGGTAGAATTACAACAGCACAAGAAGCTATAGATTTTATAATGAAGACGTACATAACATAAGAGCAAATAGGCAAAAAAGTTTTTTGAAGTGTTTTTGAAAACGTTTTAAGGAGGTTTTTATATGAAAATATTTATTGATACTGCTAATATTGAAGAAATAAGAAAAACGGCTGAACTTGGAATATTAGATGGAGTTACAACAAATCCGTCTCTTATAGCTAAAGAGGGAAGGGATTTAAAACAGGTTATTTCAGAAATATGTTCTATAGTTGATGGACCTATAAGTGCAGAAGTTATAAGTTTGGATGCAGAGGATATGGTTAAAGAAGCTAAGGAACTGTCTAAATTACATAAAAACGTTGTTATAAAAATACCTATATGTGAGGAAGGATTGAAAGCAGTAAATATACTTTCAAAGGAAGGAATAAAAACAAATGTAACATTAATTTTTTCAGCTCAGCAAGCATTACTTGCAGCAAAATCAGGAGCTAGTTTTGTAAGTCCTTTTATAGGAAGAGTTGATGACATTGGGAATGGTGGTTTAGAAATAGTAAGGGATATCTCAGATATTTTTAACATATATGGATTGGAAACACAAATAATAGCAGCAAGTATAAGAAATCCAATGCATGTATTGGAATGTGCTAAAGTAGGATGTGATGTAGTAACTGTACCTTATAAGGTTATAATGCAGATGATAAAGCATCCATTAACAGATATTGGAATTAAAAAGTTTTTACAAGATTATAAAAAAAGTAATAAACGCATTTAATTGAATAAAAGATTAATGGCTGTTGAATGAGAATTATAGTTCAACAGCTATTTGTTTTAGGTTTTATAAAAAAGTTATTTCGTAAAAAACAAGATGATGTATGTTTAGTAGAAATAGATTGATAAAGTAAAAATATAATAATATTATTTTTAAGTAAAGGATTTTAGTTATACGTTATTATAGAATTAAAGTTCGGTGTAATCGATTAGAAAAATAATTACATATTATGGAATAAAGTATAATATAAATGAATGAACTAGTTTAAATATAATCAATGTGAATTAAAAAATAAAAAAATTTTTTTTTATTCCACATACATTTAACAGGTTATTAACAAGTAAGTTGTGGATAATGTGGATAAAATATTTGTCGAATGTGAATATATGAAATAAAATACTAAAATATAATAATTCACACAACAAATAGAGTTGTCCACAAAATTTGTGGATAATATGTTAATAAGTGTGGATAAGTTTTAAATAATACACAAGTTATATATAATATGCAATATATATGTGAGTTATTTTCAATTATCGAAATCATGTGTATTGTCGAAAAAAATAATATATTGTACTACAATAAGTAGAGAATTAAAAAAATGTTATATGTTAATTGAAAAGAGTAAATATAAAATCTTTCATTATATATGATTTTTAAAAAGTCTAAATAGAAATATAATTATTATAATTAGAAATAAAAATTTAAAGAATAAGGGCATAACATTATAGCAGAAATAGTATACATCAAATAATTTAATAGATGGATAACCGATATAATAAAAAATTTCAAACATCTCCTTTCTTTAATATATGGTATTCATAAACAAAGTAGTTGGTGAAAACTTTGAGATAAAGTGATTGAAATAAAGCATATTTGGAAAAGATATAAGATATCAAAGGAAGAGTAACTTGTAATATAGTTATAAATACCGTATAATATATTTTATAAGAGACATAAAAGAAGTGTAGCAAAGTTATAGTACTTAAGATTAAATAAAGTAGTAGTTATATATGTAGTAGCTGTATATTATTAGTTGATACATAAATTAAACCATTAATATAAGGAAAGGAGTTAATTTTATTGAGTAATAACCAATTTTCTATAGAAAAAATAAATCAATTAGCTAAAGAAGTTTCTATGAATAGTATTGTTCCATATGATGATTTGCCAGAATATGATCTTTTTTTATCACAAGTTATAGATTATTTAAATGATCGTTTTGAAAATGAAAAATATACTAAAAATATTGTACAAAATTATATTAAAAGTGAGGTAATATCTAAACCTGAAGATGGTAAGAAAAGAGGTTATACAAAATTACATTTAGCACAATTAGTTCTTTTAAGTTACATGAGACCTATACTTACAACAGAAGAGATAAATAAAGTATTTAGACTAGCTTTTAATGAGATAAATGATAGAAGTGATGATATTATATCTTGGGAAAAGGCATACAAGATATTTGCTAAAATACAAGAAGACAGTTTTCAAAGTTTTTTAGAAAGAGAATATTTTAATGAACAAAAATTTAATGAAATAATGAAGGATATTCATTTAAAAGAAAATGATGAAGAAAGAATATTAGGATTTTTAGTTGTAATGACATTAATAGCTCAAGCTAGTGCAACAAAGAAATTAGTACATAAAATTGTAGATGCATATAAAAATGAAGGAAAGGATAAAGAAAAACATAAAGAAAAAGATAAAGAAAAAGATAAAGAAAAATAATTAAATATTAAAAAGCATCAGTTTAAAAACTCCATGCAAATGCATGGGGTTTTTTTATGGAATATTTTGTGAATTATTGGGAAGATTATAAATGTAATGATTGTAATTAGTATAAAAATTAATTAATCACAATTAAAAATAGTTGAAGTAGGGGTGGAAAATTGAAATATAGAAATAGAGTTTTTGAATACGGATTGGGTATTTTTTTGTTTTTATTAATTTTATATTTGATTGGTAAAATGGGATTTATAATTATATTTTTAAAGCAAATTTTTAGTTTAATATTAATTCCTTTATTAATGGGTATCCTTTTTTATTATATATTACGTCCTATAGTTAATTTTTTAGAAAAGAGACACATAAATAGAGGGATTGCAAGCATAATTGTGACGTTAGGAATTATTTTTGTAATAATAATGATAATGATATATGGTGGAACTTCTTTAAATAATAATTTTAGTAAATCATTTAATGATTTATTTACTCAATTTCAGAATGCAACTAAGATAATTAATGAAAAATTTGGGGGTATAATTTCCAGTATAGAACTTAATAAAAGAATTAATTCTTCCGTACAAAATTTTTGGGGAACGTTTACAGAAAATATAACTAATATATTTTCTCAAATAGCAAATGTAGGGAGTCAAATAATTCTTATTCCATTTATAATTTTCTATTTTTTAAGAGATGACAAAAATTATGCTAAACGCATTATAAAAATTACCCCTAATAAATATAAAAATGCAGTAAAAAATCTTTTATTAGATGTTGATAAGACTTTATCTACATACATAACTGGTCAGTTAATAGTAGCTGTAGTTGTAGGGGTTTTAATGTATATAGGCTATAGAGTAATAAAAATTCCAAATGCATTTTTGTTATCAATATTTGTTATGATAACAAATATTATTCCATTTTTAGGACCATTTTTAGGTGCAATTCCTGCAGTTTTAATGGCATTAACTATAGATATGTGGATGATTCTAAAGGTATTAATTGTATCTATTATAGTACAACAATTAGAAGGTAACTTGATTACTCCTAATATATTGGGAAATAAATTAGAAATTCATCCTTTAAGTATAATTCTATTGGTTTTTATATTTATTTCTTTATTTGGAACTCTAGGAGCATTTATTGCTATTCCTGTTTATGCAGTATGTAAAGTAACTATAAAAGATATTTATAAGATATATAAAGTTAAAGATATAAAAACTAAATAGTTATAAATAATGGACTGTAAATTAAATGTTTGTAAATTAAATGGAGTGTGTATAAATTATATGAATAATGATATTAATATAAAGAAACCTTTTAAAAGTGTAAATCAACTTATAAGTGAAATGAATAAAATTTCAATAGAAGAATTTAAAAGTATAGAATCTATAACATTAAATGATTACTTTTTTAAAAATGAGGAGTTTTTAAATAAGTTTATTAATTGTACTGGTGGAGCGGGAATGCATCACCATTATAAACATGGACTTTTAGAGCATACACTAAGTGTAATGTATATGGCTAAGCATATTGCATACAGGTATAATTGTAAAAATAAGGAAATAGCTATACTTGGAGCAAAACTACATGATATTGGAAAGATTTTAGAATATAATTTAGACGAAAACTTTACAAAAACATTAAGGGGAGAAATGGAAGGGCATGTTGTTATAGGGGCATGTATGTTAGAAAAAGCATTTAATGAAGAAAGTAATATATATAGTGATGACTTTAAGGATAGAATTAGAGGATGTATTGTACAGCATCATGGTAAATATGAGTATGGAGCACCTGTACAACCAAACACAGAAGAGGCATTTGTGGTTCATTTTGCAGATTACGTGGATTGCAAATTCAATATAATTGGAGAAGTCAAAGATAAAATTACAGATAATACATGGTCTGCATACGAACAGTTATTAGATACTAAATTGTATAAATAATATAGTTTTATGAGTTTAAAATGAGAATTTAAGTTTTAAAAAATATATTTAATGTTAATGGATATTTAATTTTGAATTAATATATTTTTAATAATAAAATGCTATTATGTATTTAATTAAAAAAGTCCCCCTTATTTTAATATTTTTTATTACGTTAGAAAGTAATTCTAACGTTTTTTTTATTGTTTTAGGCTTCAAGGAAGAAAAAAATCTACTTGAAGCCTAAAAGTGTCTCTATTAATATATTGAATCACATATAATATTGAAAATATAAAAGAAAGTTTGTGTTAACAACTGCTAGGTTTTATATTGCTAGGTATGATTGTAACACCACTTCCAAACAAACTCTTCTTATATACCAATTTAGCATTGTCAAATAAGAAAGATTCTTCAGGGTCAGCAACAAATTTTATTCCTTCAGTGAAGGAAACAGTATCATCTTCTCTTTGTTCATCCAGAACTATTCCAAGTTTAGGACCTCCTCATCCAAAACCTTTTATCATAAGTCGTACTGCATCTTTTTTATTGTTTTTAAGTTCATTTTCGAAAAAAATCTTAGATTTTTCGTCTAAAAGTATATTCATAAAAACACCTCCTTGTATACCCCATATAGGTATATTATATATTATATGGATCATTAATTAGTATGTCAAATAAAATTAAAAAAAATTAAAAAATAATTTTATATGCAGTAAATGCCTATATTTATGCATAAAATGTATAAATTTTATAAAAATTTGGAAATAAAACGTGGAAATGTGTGTAAAACTTAAAATGTGTATAGAATAGTTATACAATTTACTGAAAATTCAAAGTGTTGACAATGTTTAGGATACATAGTACTATGATTTTGCAGGATAAGTTGCATATGTTTTGAGGGGGGATGAATATGAAGATAGTTTTAGCTTTAGGAGGGAATGCTTTACAATCAAATCCAAAAGATAAAAGCACACAGGCACAACTTAATACATGTAAAGAAACAGCTAAATCTATAGTTGATTTAATAGAACAAGGACACCAAGTTGCTATAGTTCATGGTAATGGACCTCAAGTAGGTCAGATAGTAGCTTGTACAGAGACTGCACATAAAACTAAACAAGAAAACGTTTTATTCCCATTTGATGTATGTGGGGCATTTTCACAAGGGTACATAGGATATCATCTTCAAAATGCTATTTCTGAAGAGTTAAAAAAAAGAGATATAGAAAAATCCGTGGGTACAATAGTTACTCAAGTTTTAGTTGATGAAAATGATAATGGATTTAAAAATCCTACAAAGCCAATTGGATCTTTTTATACAAAAGAAGAGGCTGAAAAACTTCAAAGAGAACAAGGATATATAATGAAGGAAGATGCTGGTAGAGGATATAGAAGGGTAGTAGCGTCTCCAAAGCCAATAGATGTTATGGAAAAAGATTTGATAAAAAATTTAGTAGAGTCTGATTCAATAGTTATTTCATGTGGTGGTGGTGGAATCCCAGTTATAAAAGAAGGGGATACTATAAAAGGTGTATCAGCGGTTATAGATAAGGATTTTGCAGCAGAAAAGTTAGCAGAAATATTAGATTCAGATATACTATTAATATTAACGGCAATAGATAGGGTATGTATAAATTTTAATAAATCAAATCAAAAACAATTGGATAAATTAACTTTACAAGAAGTAGATAGGTATATAGAAGAAGGACAATTTGCACCAGGAAGTATGCTTCCAAAAGTTGAAGCTTGTAAGAAATTTGTACAATTCGATAAAAATAAAACAGCAATAATAGCTTCACTTTCTAAGGCAAGAGAAGCATTAAAAGGATTAAGTGGTACAAAAATAGTTAAGTAGAAATAATTATGGTAGTTTTAAGGGGTTGTTAAATAAGGCAATAAGGGGTGATATACCATAATGGATAATAGGAAAATACATGTATATTCGGAAATAGGAAAATTAAAAACTGTTGTTTTACACAGACCAGGTGAAGAAATAGAAAATTTAACACCTGATTATTTAGAAAGATTGTTATTTGATGATATTCCTTTTCTAAAGATAGCAAGAGAAGAACATGATAATTTTGCAAAGCTTCTTGAAAATAATGGAGTTGAAGTATTATATCTTGAAAAATTAGCTGCTGAGGCTATTCAAAATAGTACAGTCAAGAATCTTTTTTTGGATGAAGTTATCAATGAGTGTGGGATAAAAGATAAACAAATAGTTGAAAATTTAAAAAGTTATTTGGTAAGTTTACCTGAAAAAGCTATGATAGATAAAATAATGAGTGGTGTTAGGAAAAAGGAAATAGGATTTAAAGAAGGATTTGATGAATATCCTTTTATAATGGATCCTATGCCTAATTTATATTTTACACGTGATCCTTTTGCTTCAATAGGAAGTGGAATTACACTTAATTCTATGAGAACAAAAACAAGAAAGAGAGAAACTATTTTTGGTAAATATATATTTAAATATCATTCAGAATTCAAGAATAGCAATATACCACTTTGGTATAACAGAAACGAATTAGATAACATAGAAGGCGGAGATGAACTTGTTTTATCAAAAGAACTTCTTGCAATAGGACATAGTCAGAGGACAGATAAAGAGGCTATTATAAAAACTGCTAAGAATATATTTGAAGCTAATGAAACTTTTAAAACAGTATTGATATTTGATATACCAAAAACAAGAGCTTTTATGCATCTTGATACTGTATTTACTATGATAGATTATGATAAGTTTACAGTTCATCCAGCTATTGAAGGTACACTTAAAGTTACAGCTGTAACCTATGATTACAAAAATAAAAGACTTATCATGAAAGAAGAAGAAGGAAGTCTTGAAAAAATATTATCAACGTATTTAAAAAAGGATATAACATTAATTCGCTGTGGAGGCGGTGACAAAATAATAGCAGGCAGAGAACAATGGAACGATGGATCAAATACTCTAGCCATTGCACCTGGAAAAGTTGTAACATATGAGAGAAATTATATAACTAATGAAATTTTAGATAAATACAATATAACTGTTCTTTCTATAGCATCTTCTGAATTATCAAGAGGAAGAGGTGGTCCAAGATGTATGTCTATGCCACTAAATAGAGGAGAGTTAGAATACTGATATTTTTATATAAATATATATTTAATTATAAATAAAAATATACAATTTATAAAATCATTATACGAATTAATGTGGGGAGGAATATATTATGGCTATAAACTTAAAGGGAAGAAATTTTCTAACATTAAAAGATTTTACACCACAAGAAATTAGATATTTATTAGATCTTTCTCATGATTTAAAATCTAAAAAAAGATTAGGAATAAAAGGAAAATCATTAGAAGGGAAAAATATAGTTCTTTTATTTGAGAAAAGTTCTACTAGAACAAGATGTGCTTTTGAAGTAGCAGCACTTGATGAAGGTGCACATGTTACGTATCTTACAAATTCACAAATGGGTAAAAAGGAATCTATAGAGGATACTGCTAAAGTTCTTGGAAGATTTTACGATGGTATAGAATTTAGAGGATTTAAACAAGAAACTGTTGATTCATTAGCTAAGCATTCTGGAGTACCTGTATGGAATGGTCTTACTGATATAGATCATCCAACTCAAGTACTTGCTGATCTTATGACAATAGAAGAACATATAGATAAACCACTTAACAAAGTTAAGTTTGTATTTGTTGGAGACATAAGAAATAATATGAGTTATGCTTTGATGTATGGAGCAGCAAAAATGGGAATGCATTTTGTAGCACTTGGACCAACAGAATTAAATCCAGATGAAAAAATAGTAAATGAAGTTAGAGAATATGGAAAACAAACAGGAGCAATAATAGAAGTTACAGATAATATTGATGAAGCAGTTAAAGATGCTGATGTAATATATACTGATATATGGGCTTCAATGGGAGAAGAGGATAAATTAGCTGAAAGGGTTAAGTTATTAACTCCTTATAGAATTAATGTAGAAATGTTTAAAAAGACTGGAAATCCAGAAGCTATATTTATGCATTGTCTACCATCATATCATGATTTTGAAACTAACAATGCTAGAGAATCTAAAGAAAAAAAGGAACTTGATATAAGAGAAGTAACAGATGAAGTATTTAGAGGTAAACAATCAGTAGTATTTGATGAAGCTGAAAATAGAATGCATACTATAAAATCTGTTATGGTATCAACTTTAGGAAAATAAAATTTTTAATATAAAAAAACTCTGACTTAAGTAAGTTAGAGTTTTTTTATTATATTTATAAGTTTGGATTTTTAAATTTATTAATGATTAATTTTTATACTCCTAGTTTATGGAGGTCTTTAATGCTTTTATGATCTGGTATATGGGCTTCACCAGCTTTAAATATAGCAATTTTTGTCATGAGTGGTCCAATAAGTTCATAAATTACTGTAGCCGATAAAATAATAGTTCTTATTGCAGAGCCATATTTAGGAATAAATGATTCTGCAACCATAGCTAGACCTATTGCAACACCTGCTTGAGGAATTAAAGTAAATCCTAGATATTTTTGAACTGTGCTAGAACAATGAGCAAGTCTAGAACCTATAGATGCACCAAGTGTTTTACCCAGAACTCTAGCTAGTATATAAGTTACTCCTATTAGTCCTACATCTTTAAGTATACCTAAATTAAGCTCAATACCTGCAATAGTAAAGAATGCTAAAAAAACAGGTGGTGTAAATCTATCTATAATTGATAAAACTCTTTGATGATTTGGAGCTATATTGCTTACTGTTCCACCAATAGCCATACAAGTTAAAAGAGGAGAAATATTAAGTTTTGTAGATATACCTACAGATACAAATATTGTTGCAATAGTCATTGAAAGAAGTTGATCTTGACCTTCAGCATATTTTGAGATTATAGAAAGAAGTATTCCAACTCCAATTCCTATTAAAAATGCTAAAATAATTTCTTTAAAAGGAATTAAAATTGTGGCTATAGTTAGTTTGGATGAGGAATCAATTAATGATTTTGCGATAGTCATACATATACCAAAAACTATGATTCCTACAGCATCATCCATAGCAACTACAGGAAGAAGAGTGTCAACTAAAGGACCTTTAGCATTATATTGTTTTAGTACCATTATAGTAGCAGCAGGTGCAGTAGCAGCTGATATAGCACCCAACATTATGCTGAATTCTATAGGTTGTCTAAGAATAACAATCATAAAAAAATCAACAACCATAACAGCTCCAAGAGATTCAAATATAGTAACGATTATAACACCTTTTCCAACTTGTTTTAGATGATTGTAATTAAAAGAACTTCCTATACCATAAGCTATAAAACCTAAAGCAGCTTCAGATATTATAGATAATTTGGATGCTGCATTACTAGGAACTAAGTTTAAAATGGAAGGTCCTATTAAAACACCAGCTAAGAGATATCCAGTAACTTTAGGAAGTTTAAAAATAGAAACAAATTTACCCATAATTATCCCAGCAAATAGAATTATTCCTATATAATATAAAGAGTGCATTAAAATCATCCTTTCAAACACATTTTCAAGTAATAATTCCTTCTACATAATTCACAGGTAGAGTAAATAATATACCTACATCTGGTTTTGAAAGATCTCCCACTACATGCCGTACAGCTTCAATAGCTGTATTAACTTGAGTATCTTTGAGAACAGTAAATATAGTTTTATTAAAAGGACGTTTCTCATTTAAGATCATTTTCAAAGAACCAAACATAGGTGGATCCTCATCGTGATGAGAATGTAGAACTTTAGCCATACCAGTACTATCAATTACAGTAGCACCTTTTATACCACAGTTATTAAATTCTTTCAAAATGTCCTCTAAATAATTTATCTTATTTAAAACTACAATAAGTAATTGCATATAATCACCTCTATATATATATATTCAATTATGAGATAAAAAATTAGAAGAATTTTCCTTACAAAAGTATTATAACATAGTTTTCTGAAAATTTGAATTATTATGACATAAAATATAGATTTAATTGAAAATAAAAGAATCCAATTATCAATATATTATAGATAATTGGATTCTTTATAACATAATTATTATTCAAAAAGGTTTATAGTATCGTTGAATAAATTCTTATTTATATGAATTTTATCCTCATTTCCAAGAGCACATATATAATTTTCTTTAAAACAATCATTAAGTAAATTTTTAAATTGTCTTATTTCATCTATAGTTGTATTTAGAATTTCATTTCTTTCTTTTTGAATATCTTTTTGTGTAATTCTTCTTATATAATTAATATCTGAAGTTTCGCCTGTCATAGAAGGTGTTAATGGAGAATCTACTTCACTCATAGTTCCAATTATATATTTTGTCATTTCACGTTCATCTGCATCAAAATTTTCAATATAGGTAGATATATTATCATATGCATCTAATGTTTCTTTTAAGTTAGGATCTCTATAAGATGCAAAGAATATGTTACCATTTCTTTCAAAGTGAGAGAAACTACCGTAAGCTCCTCCTTGAACACGTATTTTATTCCATAAATAATCAAAGCTTGATATGGTTTTTAACACTTTAAGACTTCCAGTATAGTTATAGCCTAATCTTCTAAAATTATATCCTTTTGATACATATTGCACTTTTGCAGAAGTCATTATACCTTCATTAAATGGTTTTAATTCAAAGTTAGGGTTACAACATTGATAAGTTGTATTTTTTAAGCTACTCTCAATAGTTGCTAATGAATTTTTAAATTTATCATAGTCTTTTTCTTCACTTGTAAAACTTATTAGAAGATTTTTTTTATTAAATATTATATCTGAAGTTTTTTGTAAATTTTCACAAATAACATTAAACTTAGATTCAAAATTTAATTCAAGATCACAAATGAATTTATAATAATCTATTCCATTTAACATTTCATTATATTTTGTTGTAGGAGAAAAATATGAGCATAGACGTTTAGCAGAAACCATATGACCTCTATCAAACATAATCATTTCCAAACGTGATTTAATTTTTTGTATTAATTCCTTGATTTTCCTTTTTTCTTCGAATTTAGTAGCTGAAAGAATCTCACTAATTAATTCTGTAAGTTTTGGAACTTTATCAATTAAAACTTTAGTTTTTACGTTGAATTTTGGGTAAAAAGTCTTATCATCATTAAATTTACTATAGGAAGCAGCACTAAAATTTATTCCACCAGTATTAATATCTATTTCATTTGATAAATCTTCATAATTATAATTTTTTGTGCTTATATTGCCAAGTAATGCAGCTAAAAGTGAACTATAAGAAATTAAATCTTTAGGTAAAGCACTCATATCAAAGTAGAGATTTAAGTAACCTATACCACTTGTAAAAATAGGATGATGAAGGACTTTAATATTCATTTCGCTTTTTTCAATTAAAGGAAGTTTATCAGCTTCTTTGTTTATGTCATTAAGAGAAAGAAGAGGTATAACTTTTAAATCTTCTTTAGAATCAGGAGTTATTTGTCTTTGTTTTAACTTTTTAGTATTATTTATAATTTCATTAAGTTGTTTTTCAGATAAACTTTCTTTGAATTTTTTCAAATTGTCTCTAACTTCTTTTTCTTTTTGTTCGGTTAATCCTTTAGAAGGTTTTACAATAAGTAATGAACTGTGAGAGTTATTTAAGAGATATTTTTCTATTAAGTTTTCAAAATAATTAGTTGTAAGAGCAGTTTTAATTTTCTCAAGTGTATTGCTAAAATTTAAATGAGTACATGGATTTTGGTCATATAACCAACTATCCATACATTGAATTCCATAAACTAATCCTTTAGGAAAACTTTGATAGTTAGCTTCTCTAAGATCAAATTCTTTTCTATTTATACATGCTTCAATTAGTTTCTTACTAATACCTTCTTTAACTAATTTTTGCAAAGTAGTATAAACAATTTCTTTAAACTTTTCTTTTTTATCTTCATTTGAATTTTTAACTACAATGCTGAAAATAGGCTGGAGAATGCTTCTATCGTAGAAACCATATACGTCTTTTCCTAAGTTAGCATCAATAAGTTCCTTTTTTAATGGAGAAGATTGAGTTTCAAGAAGTATATTTTCAAGAATATCTAAAGCTAAATATTCTTCTGGATTAGTAGAACGACCTACTGCAAAATTTAAGCTTAAGAAAGTTTTGTCATTGTCATTTTCATTAGGAGATATTAGATATTCTACAGTTTTTTCTAAAGTTTTATCAAATGGAGTTTCAATTTGAATTTGGGAGTTTATATTTAATTTATCAAAATTATTTAAATAATTTTCACTTATAAATTTAAGCTTTTCTTCTATATCCATTTTTCCATATAAGAATATGTAACTATTAGATGGATGATAGTATTTTTTATGAAAATCTATAAATTCTTTATAAGTAAGAGTTGGTATAACATCAGGATCTCCACCAGATTCTACGCCGTATATGGTATGTGGAAATAATGATTCTTGAATTTTGCGCATAAGCACAGAATCAGGAGAAGAAAAAGCACCTTGCATTTCATTATAAACAACGCCTTTATAAGTTAACTCATCCTCTTTATTTTTAAGTTCATAATGCCATCCTTCTTGCATAAAAATTTCTTCATGTTCATAAATGTTAGGATATAATACAGCATCAAGATAAACATCCATAAGATTAATGAAATCTTTATCATTTTTACTTGCTACAGGATACATAGTTTTATCAGGAAAAGTCATAGCATTTAAAAACGTATTAAGAGAACCTTTAATAAGTTCAACAAAAGGTTCTTTTACTGGGAATTTTCTAGAACCACAAAGTACAGAATGTTCGATTATGTGAGGTACACCAGTGCTATTTTCAGGTGGTGTTCTAAAAGAAACAGAAAAAACCTTATTGTCATCATCGTTTTGTAGATATAAAAGTTTTGCACCTGTTTTTTCATGTTCAAAAATCATTCCAGTTGAATTTATATCTGTAAGTTCATTTGTTTCTAATAATTTAAAGCCACTATATGTTTTATTTAAATCCATTTTATTAACTCCTTTCTAAATTAATTTATGTTTAAATTAAAACTGTAATATTTATAGTATTCCCTTAAATAAAAAGATAATAATATTATATAAAGATAGATATAAATATTATAACCTAAATAAAACAATATTTGTTCTTGCATACACGTTTTTCTATAACATATAAATAAAACATTAATTAGAATTATATATTATTTGATAAGACTGTATATTTAATATGTAAAGATTTGTGTTATATAAAAATGGAAAAAATTATAAAAAAATTAATTTCCAAGAAGGAAAAAAGATATTTAATGTAGAATGTCATACAAAAGGATATATTTTTTTAAACTACATAAATATAGGTATACAGCATAATAGTTAGTTTAAGACAAATTTCAAATTGAATAACTTGTATAAGGCATTGAAAACGATGCCGTATTAAAAAAGGGGGTATTTTTATGATAGCTTTAGCAATTCAAACAGCTCTAAAGGCACATGAAAATAAGAAGAGAAAAGGTACTGATATACCATATGCAGTACATCCTGTAGAAGTAGGAATTATACTTGCAAAAAATAAATTAGATGATGAGACTATCGTAGCTGGTATAATTCACGATGCTGTTGAACAAGAATATTTATCCTTAGATGAAGTAGAAGAATTATTTGGAAGTAAAGTAAAAAGAATAGTAGAGAAGGTATATATAGCAGATAAATATTTAGAGGGTGAAGATTATGTTGCAAGAAAAAAACGTACTCTTAAATATTTGAGAACACAAGCCTCACCAGAATTTAAATTTGTCACTTGTGCAGATAGATTAAGTAATATAAAGATGATGGAAGAAGAAAAGAAGATAGTTGGGGATAGACTTTGGAAGAGATATGAAGAAGGATATGAAAAAAGAAAATGGTATTATCAAAGTTTAGTAGTAAGTTTAGCTCAAATATCTACATATCCCATGTATAATGAGCTTGTAGAAAGAGTACAAAATGTATTTGGAGAAATACCAGCATCAATATTTATAAACCATGATCTTCAATCAATAGAAGAAAAATTTGATATAGATGTAGCAGAGCATTCTGTTTGGTTAACAGAACATATGATATCTTTTCTTGGTAAAATAATAGAACATTTTAAAATTAATGAAGATGAAAATATAAAACAAAATATTAAGGAAGTAATGAATAAAATAATTGAAATGTACCAAAAACAAAGTAATAAAGAGGAATTTGAAATATCAGATAAAGAGTGGTTAGATTGTGTTAAGATTTTTTATATATTAAGACAGTTCTTTAGATTTAACAATAATTGGATAAAAGAAAATGTAGGAGTAAATTATTTAAGTTGGTTTAAGTTGTATGATCTTGAATTTAGATTTAGAATAAAATAAAAACAGAGTAGTTGTTTTACAACTACTCTGTTTTTATTTTATGGTATAAATATATTTACAAAGAATTAGTAGTGATGTATAATAAATAAAGAAAAGAAAATGAAAATCATTTTCAATAAGCAAACGCAATTTTTTTTGTGAATGCTATGATAATGACTATTAATATCAGGAGGCGGTCGTATGAAGAATATATTTTTAGATGAACTTCCATTAAATATAAAAGCCAAAGTAGTAAGAGTTGTTCCTAAGAGTAAAATTAGAAAGAGACTTATGGATATGGGAATGGTTCCGGGAACACAAATAATTATAGAAGGCAAAGCACCTTTGGGTGATCCAATCAAAGTGAGAGTAAGAGGGTATAAATTGACATTAAGAAAGAAAGAGGCACAAGATATTTTGGTAGAAAAAGTTTGCTAATATGTATTCATAATAATTAAGGGGTTGATGTATAAGATGGAGGGAATACCTTTGATATTTGCAAAAACAGGAAATGAAGTTAAAATTAATGATATTTTAGGTGGAGACATGATATGTAAGAAATTAAGAGAAATGGGATTTACAAATGGAAATAAAATGAGAATAGTAAAAAATGATGTTGGACCAATTATTATAAAGATTGGTGAAAGTAGAATTATTTTAGGAAGAGGAATGGCAACAAAAATAATGGTTCAGGTTGCTTAACTATATATTGCGTATATAATAAAAATAATAAGATAAGTGAAACTATAAACAAATGATGATAATGATTATCAATATCCATAATTCTAATTTTATAGATTGCTAATGTTGAATTAAATATTATGGTTACAAATTAACTAATGTTTTATGCATGGTTTTAGTTTGATTAATGAAATTTGTATATTATGTGATAATTAAAAGATAAAAGGAGTGTATGGAATGAGCAAGGAAATAGTAGTTGCTTTAGCGGGTAATCCAAACTGTGGTAAAACCAGTTTATTTAATGCTTTAACTGGTGCTAGACAGCACGTTGGTAACTGGCCAGGAGTTACAGTAGAAAAAAAAGAAGGTAAAATGACTTTTGAAGGTAGAAAAATAAAAATAGTAGATTTACCAGGTACGTATAGTTTAGGAGCATATTCTGAGGATGAAATTGTTGCACGTGATTTTATATTAAATGATAAACCAGATGTAATAATTAATGTAGTAGATGCTACAAACTTAGAAAGGAATTTATATTTAACAACTCAAATATTAGAGATGAATTCAAATGTTGTAGTAGCACTTAATATGATGGATGAAGCTGAAAATAAGAGTATAAAAATTGATATGAATAAACTACAATCTCAACTTGAAATACCTGTAATTGCTACAATAGCAACAAAGAAAGCAGGTATAGATGAATTGTTGAAATCAGCTTTAAATGTGGCTGATAGTAATAAAGAAAAGCCATTTATTATAGACTATGGAAAAGAATTAAAACCAGAAATTTCAGCTATTCAAAATACTGTAGCAGCATGTGCAGCAGATCTTCCATATCCAACATACTGGACGGCAATTAAATTATTTGAAAATGATCAACATATTTTAGATTTTATAAAAGAAAAAACTTACTCAAATCAAATTATTGAAAAATTACAACAAGCGGTAGATAGAGTTAACAATAAAATTGGATATGAACCAGAAGCGTTAATTGTAGATAAAAAATATGATTTTATTGGAACAGTAACTCAAAAGGCTGTGAAAAGAAAAATAGTAGAAACAGAAACATATTCAGATAAGATAGACAAAGTAGTTACTAATAGATTTTTAGGTATACCATTATTTGCAATAATAATGTTTTTGGTATATCAAATAACAATGAAATTTGGTAATGATTATCTTGGTGATTTAGTTGGAAATGCATTTGGTGCTTTGAGTGAATGGTCAGCATCAGTAGTACCAGATAATTTATTTGGAAGATTTATTACTGAAGGAATTATTGATGGTTTAGGATCTATATTTCCCTTTGTACCATTAATATTAGTTATGTATTTTTTAATATCTTTACTAGAAGATAGTGGATATATGGCAAGAGCTGCTTATGTTATGGATAGATTTATGACAGCAATAGGATTACATGGAAAAACAGCAATATCAATGATAATAGGTACTGGTTGTAATGTTGCAGGTATAATGGCAACAAGAAGTCTTGAAAGTAAGAAAGATAGAATGATAGCAATACTTATCAATCCATTTATGTCATGTGGTGCTAGATTACCAGTTTACGCGCTATTTGCAGGAGCTTTTTTTGGAAATAAAAATATAGGACCTTTTTCAGGTGCTGGAATTGTAGTATTTTCATTATATTTAATAGGAATCATAGTAGCTATTATATCAGGAAAATTATTTAGTAGTACAATTTTAAAAGGAGAAAGTTCATATTTTGTAATGGAACTTCCACCATATCGTATACCAACAGCTAAAAGTGTATTAACTCATATGTGGGAAAAAGCAAGTGCGTTTGTTAAAAAAGCAGGAACTGTCATATTGGCTGCTGTAATACTTATATTCATATTATCAAATTTACCTTTTGGAGTAGAAGCTGGAAGTGAACAAAGTCTTCTTGGACAAATAGGAAGTGTTATAGCTCCAATATTTAAACCAGCAGGATTTGGAACTTGGCAGGCAGGAGTATCATTAATCACAGGAATACTTGCTAAAGAAGCAGTTGTAACAACAATGGGAGTTATTTATGCAGGTGGTGCAGAAGGAGCTCAGTTAACAACAGCAATACAACAAGTATTTACACCTCTTTCAGCATATGCATTTATGATTATGACATTATTATATACTCCTTGTTGCGCAGCACTTGGAACAATAAAGAGAGAAACAAATTCAAGAAAAATGATGTGGTTCTGTGCTATATATACTTTTGCAGTAGGATGGATTGGAGCAGTGCTAGTATATCAAATAGGAACACTTTTAGGATTTAATTAATTGATTAGATAAGTTTAAAATGGGGTGAGGAGAATATTATGAGTGTATTGGTCATAGGTGGAGATAAGCTTGGCACTATACCTAACAATTTAAAAAAGAAAGGTTTTGACACGATAAAGCATATTAGCGGACGGAGAAAAAAGCATAGAACATTTGAATTACCTATGAATACTGATGTTGTTTTAGTTTTAACGGATTATGTAGGACATCAAATAACAAAAGTTATTAAGAGACAATGCAAGAAATGTAGTGCTAAAATAGTTTTTTCTAAACGTTGTTGGACGTGTATAGAAAAAGATGTTGAAGAAATTTTAGAGCATAAATGATGAAAAGGATGATGAAAATAGAGGTGTAGATATGTTGATGAGACTACTAAAAATAATATCAAAAAAGGGATTATATTCTCGTAGTAAGATAGCTGATGAATTAAGGATAAGTATAAGTATGTTAAATGGACTTTTAGATCAGTTAATTAGAATGAAGTATATAGTTAAAGTAAATATGGCAGACAAATGTAGTGGAAACTGTAAATCATGTTCTAGTTGTTCATGCTGTAGTAGTAATTCTGGAATTGAATTTTGGAAGATAACTGATAAAGGTAAAAACACATTAGAGGAAAATAGGAATTTATCAATTTAAAATTAGATGTCGGATAAAGAAATACTAAAGAGTTAGTATTGGACTATATAATTATAACATTTGGAGTTAATATGAACTAAATGGACTTCTAAGGAGCACTTACTATTATTGGTGAGATTATGTAGTAATATTCAAAGAAAATGGTAAAATTTAAAAAAAGAATAGATTTGATTTTTAATATATATTGAAATACAATAATAATGAAATATATAATAATGTATATTTTGAATTTAATAATAAAGTTTTAGGTTTTTCTATTTAGAAAATTAAAAGGGAATGCAGTTAAAAGCTGCAGCAGCCCCCGCTACTGTAATAGTGGACGATTCTTAACAAAGCCACTGGCGTAAAGCTGGGAAGGTAAGAGGAGAATGAAACTAAAGCCAGGAGACCTGCCTATTATAACTTTTATGCAATAATCTTTCGGAGGGGAGGAGTATGCGTGGATAAGATGTATTGTATTTCAATTAAGAATATAATAGACTTTTTTACGCCTATTGGGATTTCCCAGTAGGCGTTTTTTATTTGTGTTTCATAAGTTTTAACAATTTTAAAGAAGGTTTTTAGTAATATATTTATGTTTTTATAAAAGAAAATTTGTTCCATGCTTAAATGAAAACGTTTAATGGATGGGTCGATAATGATATTGGACTCATAATGAACTAAATGGACTTTAAAACAAGGAAAAATTATTATATTAACTATCATTTGAATATAGTCTTATAAATAAATGAATTTAAACAAATAACAGGTTTGCTTTTTACTATGTCTTAAAATAAAATGACAAAGAAGAAGTTGTTTAATGGGGTATTAAAAAATATGAAAGAGGGATTATTAATATGGATAAAAAGAATATTACACAAAGAATATTTTGGATAATATTAGGTAGTATAATATATGCCATTGGAATTAATGTATTTATTGCACCACATAAATTATTAAGTGGGGGTATTGCGGGAATATCATTACTATGTCAATATATGACCAATGTACCATCAGGTTATTGGGTGTTTGGTCTTAATATTCCGATATTCATAATAGGGTATAAAAAGATTGATGGGGATTTTATAATTTTTAGCTTATTAGCAATGGTTTCTATGTCAGTGTTTTTAATTTTAACTAAAGATTTAAGTCAATATATTGTAATAAATGATATAGTTATTTCAACAGTTTTTGGGGCTATTATAAATGGTCTAGGTATGGGATTAATATTTAAAAATAGAGCATCATTAGGTGGTACTGATATTGTAGCTGTAATAATTAGAAATATTAATGGAGCTGAAATGTCCAAATTATATTTTGCTATAAATGGAATCGTTGTATTCCTTGGAGTATTTGTAACTAGTCTTCAAAAAACATTATATACAGTAGCACTTATGTATATAATATCTATTGTAATTGGTAAAGTAATAAAAGGTTTTGACCAAAATGAAATTGTTATGATAGTAACAGAAAAAGAAAAAGAAGTATCAAAAGCTATAATGGACCAAACAGGAAGAGCGACAACTTATTTGTATGCAGAAGGTGGATATTCAGGAGATAAGAGAAAAGTTATATATTGTCTTCTTACTATGAAAGAAGTGAATTCTGCAAAAAAAATAATAGAAGAGATAGATTCTCAAGCGTTAATTTCTGTTTCACAAGCACAAGAAGTTCAAGGAAAAGGTTTTTTAAAGCCAGCACTATAATATAAAAGTAAATCCTGTATTTCGTAATGTACGAAATACAGGATTTATTAATTTAAACTGTAAAATGATTTATTTGTTCTGACATTTCTTTTGTCATATCACTTAGAGTTTGAGTAGAATTAGAAACTTCATTTATTGCTGCACTAGATTGTTGTGAAGATGCAGAAATTTCTTCTGAAGAAGCAGAAACTTCTTCAGAAATAGAAGAAACAGTTTCAATTTTTTCAACTATAGTATTTTTACTTTTATTTATGCCGTTTATTGAGTAATGAACAGCTTGAATTTTTGGTATTATTGAAGTTACTTCTTCATTTATAGTTTTAAATGAATTTACAGAAGTATCAATTATTGAAGTTTGGGTAGTTAATTCATTATTTATAATATCTGTGCTTTCTACTATAGTATTAGTGTCATTGTATATATTATTTATAAGAGAAGCTATATTTTCAGAAGAATTTTTACTTTGTTCTGCAAGCTTTCTTATTTCATCAGCGACAACAGCAAATCCTTTTCCAGCTTCACCAGCTCGAGCTGCTTCTATAGCAGCATTTAATGCTAATAAATTTGTTTGATCAGCTATGCCATTTATAATATTTGTAATTTCATTTACTTGTTTTATATTGTTACTAAATCCATTTATTTTTGTCTTAAAGTGTTCAAATAGGTCATTGATTTTTTTTACAGAATTAATAAGAGGTTTCATATCTTCATTATTTTTTTCAGCAAGTTTATTTATACCTTCTGAATTTCCTTGAATGTCTTTTATGTCGTTCACTATTGAATTTAAATTGTTACTGAATTCATTTAGAATATTTGATATATTTACTAGGTTCTCAGTTTGGGAGGTTGAGCCTTTTGCAACTTCTTGTATAGCTTCAGTGACATTCTCAGAAGAAGATGCTATTTCTTGAGAGATAGAAGCTAAGTTTTTACAATGATCATCAATATTTGAAGAATTATTTTTAAATGTTTTTATCATACTTGAAAAACTTCCTATCATTGTTCTAAGAGAAACTAAAAGTTGGCCTACTTCTCCATTTTTATCATATTTAGTACTAATTTCTAAATTTAAATTCCCACTTGATGCTTCTTGTAATATTTTAGAACTATAAAGTATTGGTTTACTTATAGAATTACTTGTAAATATACTTATTAGAATTGCAGCTAAAAATGAAATAATTAAGCATATAAGTGCAATTACTGAGCAGGTAATTACTGCTTTATTCATAGAGGAAGATGCAACATTCATTTTTTGTACTTGGATTTTTTGAAATTCATCTATTGTATTTTCATATTTACTAAATAAAGATGAATACTTACCTCTGTACAATTCAATTGCTTTTTGTGTATTTAGTTCTGAAAGATTAAAAAGTTTATTTTCAATAGAAGATATTTCATCACTATAAGATTTAAGTTCTGATATTATATTTTTTTCTTCTTCAGAGGGACATAATACACTTAATTGTTTATAATCATTATTTAACTTTTCATGAAATTCTTCATGAGACTCTTTTGCTTGTGAGTCTGTGGGATTAAGAATAAAATGTTTTGTATAAGAGTTTAGCTTTAATTGATAATAACGCATTTCTTCAGCTACATGAGCACTTCCTAGTCCAGACTTTTGAAATTCCCCAAAAGTATTCTTAAAATGTACAAATCCACCTGCAATAAAGAGCAGACTTATTAGAGTTATTAGAACGATAGATCCAAAACCCAAAAAAAGCTTTTTCTTAATTTTCATGACATACACCTCTTTTATAAAATTTATTTTTATTACAAATTATTACAAATTAAAATATTTATTTACAAATATACTACAATAATTTATCGTATTTTCTCTAATATAACTTTATAGTATTATTTTAGAAAAGAATTTTTGTTAAAAATTAAATACTCTTAAATAAAATGAATTTAGTACTTTACAACTTTAGCATAATAAAGTATAATCGTAAACATGAAAGTAATATAGTGAAGAAAGGGGTAGAAGAATGAAAAAGATAATTCCGGCAATCATAATAATATTTATATTGGGTTTAACATTAGTAGGATGTGGATCAAAACAAAAAAAGAGGATAATTCATTGAATGAAATAAAGAATAAAGGAAAGTTTGTAGTAGGGTTGGATGATAGTTTCCCTCCAATGGGATTTAGAGATAAAAATGGTGAGATAGTAGGTTTTGATATTGATATGGCTAAAGAGGCAGCTAAAAGAATGGGAGTAAAGGTTGAATTTAAAGCTGTAGATTGGGATGGAGTTATACTAAGTCTTAAAAATAAGGATATAGATGTTATATGGAATGGACTTACAATAACTGATGATAGAAAAGAAAAAATAGGTTTTTCAAAGTCTTATTTAAAAAATAGACAAGTTATAGTTGTGAAAAAAGATTCTAATATTAAGAGTAAGTCTGATTTAAAAGGAAAAATAGTAGGAGTTCAAATGGGAAGTAGTAGTGATGAAGCACTAAATTCTGAAAAACAAACAGTAGATAGTTTAAAAAATGTAAAAAAATATTCTAATAATACTGAAGCATTAATGGATTTAAAGGGTGGTCGTATTGATGCTGTAGTAATTGATGAAATAGTAGGAAGATACTATTGTAATAAAAAAGCTGATATATATGAAATTTTACAAGATAATTTTGGAGAAGAAGCTTATGGAGTAGGATATAGAAAAGAGGATAAAGCTTTTGGTAAGGAATTGGACAAGGCTTTACAAGATATGAAAAAAGATGGAGCTGCAGATAAAATATCAGAAAAATGGTTTGGTAAAGCAATAGTCGATAAATAGGAGCTGATGAAATGTCTGAAATTTTGAATATGACAGAGTATATACTAAAAGGAAGTATAGTAACATTAAAATTATATATAGTAACAATTATTTTTTCTGTACCACTAGCTATACTTTTAGCTTGGGGTAGAAGTTCAAAATTTAAAATTTTAAGAAATACTATTGGGATATACACTTGGATTTTTAGGGGAACTCCACTACTATTGCAAATATTCTTTATGTATTATGGACTTCCTGTAATAGGTATAAAGTTTACTGAGTTTACAGCAGCAACATTGACATTTGTTTTAAATTATACTGCATATTTGACAGAGATATTTAGAGGAGGAATTGAATCAATAGATATAGGACAATTTGAGGCAGCTAAAGTTTTAGGAATGAATTATAAACAGACAATGTTTAGAATAATACTTCCTCAAGCTTTTAGAAGAGTTATACCACCTATTTGTAATGAAGCTATAACTTTAGTTAAAGATACGGCACTTGTAACAGTAATAGGTATGCCAGAAATACTTAGAAATGCAAAAGAGATAGTTACAAGAGAATTTACAAATACTCCTTTTATAATAGCAGGAATAATTTATTTATTGATTACATCTATTATAGTGATAATTTTTAGAAAGTTAGAAAAAAAGCTAGCATATTAACAAGATAGGCTAGCTTGTTATTTATGTTAAACAGGTGGTGAGTATATTGAATATAATAAGTATAAAAAATTTAAATAAGAAATATGGAACTTTTGAAGCACTAAAAAATATAGAATTAGATATAGAAAAGGGTAAGATTATATCAATAATAGGACCGTCAGGTTCTGGGAAAAGTACTCTTTTAAGAAGTATAATAAAACTTGAGAAAATTGACAATGGAAGTATTAAGATTGAAGATGAGTTTATAGTTAAGCATGATGATAAAGATAAAAATATGAATATACCAAAAAAACGTATAGCAAATAAGCTGAAAAAAATGGGGATGGTATTTCAAAATTTCAATCTTTTCCCTAATAAGACTGTTCTTCAAAATATAATAGAAGCTCCTATAATCGTAAATAAAATTGAAAAGCAAGAAGCTATAAATATAGCAAATGATCTTCTTTTAAAGGTTGGACTTTCAGATAAAAAGGATAGTTATCCAAGTCAAATATCAGGAGGACAAAAACAGAGAGTAGCAATTGCTAGAGCACTTGCTATGAAGCCTGAAATTTTACTCTTTGATGAACCTACTTCAGCATTAGATCCTGAACTAGTAGGAGAAGTTTTAGAAGTAATAAAAAAACTTGCAAAAGAAACAAATATGACTATGTTAATAGTAACACATGAAATTGCATTTGCTAGAGAGGTAAGTGATAAAATAATTTTCATGGATAAAGGTGAAGTATTAGAGTACACTGATCCTGAAAATATATTTACAAATCCATCCCATCCAAGAGTAAAAGAGTTTTTAGCAAAGATGTTGTAAAATTTAATGTATAAGAATTTTTAGTTAATTCCCAGTAATATTACAAGTATACTGGGAATTAATTTAGTTTATTATAATTTAAACTTTAAATTCTTGTATTTGTTTTTTCATTTCTTCTGTCATAGTATTTAAAGTTTGAGCTGATGAAGCGATTTCTTCTGTTGAAGCGCTTAATTGTTGAGATGATGCTGAAATTTGTTGAGATGATGCTGAAATTTCCTCAGCAACAGAAGAAGCAGATTCAACTTTTTCAATAATATTTTCTTTACGCTCAATAATATTTGTAGCTGATTCATTTATAGAAGATATTTTAGGAGATACTTTTTCAATTTTATCAATTATAGTTTTGAAAGAGTTTATGGAGTTATTTATAATAATTATTTGAGAACGTAATTTATCATTAGTTTTATCAGCATTAGTAACAACATCAAGTGCTTCACTAGATATTGTGTTTATTAATTGAGATATATTTTTAGAAGAATCTTTACTTTGTTCTGCTAATTTTCTTATTTCTTCAGCAACAACAGCAAAGCCTTTTCCAGATTCTCCAGCTCTAGCAGCTTCTATAGCAGCATTTAGTGCAAGTAAATTGGTTTGATCTGAAATATGATTTATTAAGTTAGTAATCTCACTTATTTTATTGATATTATTATTTAAATCAAGAATTTTAGATGAAAAACTTTTGAATGAATTAGTTATTTCTTGTACAGAATTAATTAAAGGCTGCATACTATTATTACTTTCAAGAGCAAGAACAGTAATATTTTTAGAGTTTTCATCTACATTTTTTATGGAATCACATATATTATCTAATTCATTACTAAAGTTACTTAAAGTTTCGGTTATAAATATTAAATTTTCAGCTTGTGAACTCGTCCCTTTTGCCACATCTTGAATAGCTACTGAGATATTTTCAGAAGAAGAAGCTATTTCCTCAGCTGCAGCAGATAAATTTTGTGAATTGCAATCAATCTGTGAAGAATTTGTTTTCATACTAGAAATTACATTCTTAAAGTTTTCGGTCATGCGTTGTAAACTACTTATTAGTTTAGAAAATTCAGTTTTACTATTATATTTTTTATCGATTTTGACATTTAAATTACCTTTTGAAACCTCATCAAATACATTTGACATATACATTATAGGAGCGCTTATAGATTTAGATGTAAATATACTCATAATAGCAGCTAAAATGTTCATAATAATGAAAAGTAATATCATCATCGTACATCGAGTTTTAAGCAAAGAGTTCATAGTATTTAAACAAGAAGTTAAATTATTTTTTTGCAGTGTATTAAATGAATTTAAATCTTTGGAAAAAGTATCACGTATTTTAGAATACTTATTTTTAAATATATCAACAGCTTTTGATGAATTTGTTGATGAGCATAGTATAACCTCATCCGATATTTTAATCATTTCTTTGCTATCATTAGTTATTTTCTCAAATAATTGTTTTTCCTCATCTGTGCTAATGTGTTTCTCTATTTTACGTATATTATCGTTCATTAATTTTTTATATTGGTTGTAAATATTTAATTTTGTACTATCAGAAGGGTTTATTATAATGCTTTTTATAGTAGAGCTTATTTTTAAAGCTTGATAATCAATATCTTTAGAAAGCGTTAATAATTGTAATTCTTTAGATTGAAAAGAATCTGATAATTTATTATAAGATTGAAAAGTCGTAAATGTAATAATGAAATACGTAAGTGCTAATAGGAGTATAGTACTGAAACATATAATAAATTTCTTTTTTACTTTCATAATAACACCTTTCCTATAAAAAATTTAGTAATAGCTTGTCTACTTATATATATGATTTTTTTTTGAAAGAAGTTAATAAATTTATTGAGGTAGTTTATTTTAATATTATTATCTAAATACTTTAGTTATTTATGTTAAAATTAATAACATTTTAATAATGTAACTATTTTGTAACTACTTAACTATTAAATTGTAACTAATCTTGTAAGAAAAAGTTGTATATTATAACTAAAGAAGGAAATAAAGATTAATTTTATGGTATAGTTTATGTATACTTAAATTATGAAATCATAGGAGGGAGAGTAATGAAGAAAGTAGTTTGTTTAACATTGGCAGCTGCTTTAGTTGTAGGTAATAGCTCTATAGCTTTTGCGCATACACCTAAAAAAACATTAAATAATAATGTTAAGGTTATGAAAGTTTCTACTCAAGATAGAAAAGCAGCAGTACAAATTAAAACTAAAGAAATAAAAGTTAAAAATAAAAATATAGAAGTGGATTTAAAAATACCAGTAATTTCAGGATTAAAGGATACAAAAATCCAATCTAGTATAAATGATAAATTTCAAAAACAAGCAGTTGAGTTTAAAGAACAATTAGAGCAATGGGCAAAAGAAGCAGCAGAAGATGCTAAGAAATATAAGTATGCTATGCATCAGTATCAATGTAATACAACTTTTGATGTACATTATAATAAGAATAATATATTAAGTCTTTCGATAGCATATTATGAATATACTGGTGGTGCTCATGGAAGTTATGAAAGAAAGAGTTATAATATAGACTTGAATACAGGAAAAGAAGCAACATTAAAGGATTTTTTTAATGAACAAGAAAATTATAAAAAAATAATAAATGAAAAAATTAAGAAAGAAATGTTGAAAGACAAAGACACATATTATGAAGAGATAGCTAATAATTTTAGAGGTATAAAATGGAATCAACCATTTTATATTGAAGATGGAAATATAGTAGTTTATTTTGGATTATATGAAATAACAGCGTATGCAGCAGGAATTCCAGAGTTTAAAATACCTTTTTCACAATTCCAGGAAGGCGTAAAAACTAAAATTTCAGTAGAAGAAGATCCTATAAAAATTAAAACTAAATTTGATGAATACTCAGATAAAAAAATAACAGAAACTTATCAAATTCCTGTTATTGAAGGAATGAAAGACAAAAAAATACAAGATAAAATTAATGAGAGTATTAAAAATAAAATAAAACAATATAAAGTTGAAATAGAGAAAGATGCTGATAAGTATTATAAAGAATTTGGAAAAGATAATAATAAAGGATATCCTGAATATTCAATTGATGTAGAATATGAAGTGAAAGATGTTTATAAGGATATATTAAGTTTTGTTATAACAACTTATGAATATACTGGTGGTGCACATGGTAATACCATAAGAGAGACTTATAACATCGACATGAAAACTGGAAATAATATAAAACTTAAAGATTTATTTAACAATGGAGTAGAATACAAAAAACTGATTAACAAAGAAATAGAAAATCAAATAAATAAAAATAAACAAAGATATTTTCAAGGTGACGAGGGATTTAAAGGAGTAAGAGATAATCAATCTTATTATATTGATAATGGAAATATAGTAATATGTTTTGGACAATATGAAATTGCACCATATTCAAGTGGTATGCCTGAATTTATAATACCACAATCAAAGTTAAAAATTAATTTTTAATAATAAAAATAGACTGCTGAATTTTTCAGCAGTCTATTTTATTATTTTATAGTTACGATTCCTTTTTGTCCGCGTTTAACTTGTTCTCCAACTTTAGCTGATACTGATTGATCTTCAGATAAGTTAGTAAAGATAACTGGAGTAATTACAGATGGAACCTTAGTTTTAACTTCATCTAAGTTTACTTTTAATATCGGTTGACCTACTTTTACTTTATCATCTGTAGCTACTAAAGCTTCAAAACCTTCACCTTTAAGATTTACTGTATCTATACCAACATGGATTAATATTTCAAGTCCATCATCGGAAGTTATTCCTACAGCGTGTTTTGTTGGGAATAATGTTGTTATTGTTCCATTTACAGGTGATACAAGTTCACCATTGGATGGTTCTATTGCAAATCCATCACCCATCATTTTTTGTGAAAATACATTATCTGGAACTTCTGATAAATTTAATATTTTTCCATCTACTGGAGCAACAAAATCTGTAGATAATGTTCCATTAAAATCTGCTGCTACTTCTGGTTCTTCATATTCTGTTGGAACTTTTCCTGACATAATATCTTTAATTTGGTCTTTTAAGATATTAGATTTTGGTCCAAATATAGCTTGTAGGTTATTTCCTACTTCCATTACGCCTGAAGCTCCAAGATTTTTAAGAGCTTTTTTATCAACTTGTTTTATATCATTAACGCTTACACGAAGACGAGTAATACATGCGTCTAATTTTGCAATATTCTCTTTTTGTCCTAAAGCTTTATATATGTTGTATGCTAATTCTCCGCCTTTAACACTTGTGTTAGTTTCTGTTGTGTCATCATCAGCTTCACGACCTGGAGTCATAAGGTTCCATTTTCTTATTGCAAAACGGAATCCGAAGTAGTAAAGTACAGCAAATCCAAGTCCTACAGGAATTACTAACCACCATTGTGTACGGTTAGGTATAATACCAAATAGGAAGTAGTCAATAATACCACCTGAGAAAGTCATACCTATTTTAACATTTAATAGATGCATTATCATAAATGAGAAACCTGCAAATATACAGTGAATAGCATATAATGCTGGTGCAACGAATAAGAATGAGAACTCAATTGGTTCTGTAATACCTGTTAAGAAAGAAGTTAATGCTGCTGATGCTAATATACCTGCTGCAAGTTTTTTCTTTTCAGGTCTTGCTTCTTGATACATTGCTAATGCTGCTGCTGGTAAACCAAACATCATGAATGGGAATTTACCAGTCATAAATGTACCTGCTGTGAATTGTACACCATCTTTTAATTGAGCAAAGAATATAAGGTTATCACCACGTACTAGTTCACCTGCTTTGTTTGTATATTCACCAAATTGGAACCAGAATGGGTTATAGAATATATGATGTAGTCCAAATGGAATTAATGAACGTTCAATTACACCGAAAATAAATGCTGCTAATGTTTGGTTTGTACTTATCATTGATCTTGAGAATGTATCCAAACCATGTTGAATAGGTGGCCATACGAAAACTAATGCTATACCTACAAATATTGAAACTGTTGCCATAACTATAGGTACAAATCTCTTACCACCAAAGAATCCTAGGTATGAAGGAAGTTCAGTACCATAGAATTTTTTATAAACTAAAGCTGCTATAATTCCTATTATAATACCGCCAAAAACACCAGTTTGAAGAGTTGGAATTCCTAAAACACTTGCATAAGCTGGATCTCCAGTTTTTAATACTTCAGGAGTAACACCTGCTATAATTCCAAGAGTTTTATTCATTATTAAGAAACCTACTATTGCTGCAAGACCGGCAACACCTTCACCGTCAGCTAGTCCTATTGCAACACCAACTGCAAATATAAGTGCTAAATTACCAAAAATAATTCCTCCACATTGTTCCATAACTTGTGCAAATGTTTGGAACCAATGAGCATTAAGTGCTGGTGCTAAATTTAAGAAAGCTTGATTTTGAAACATGTTACCAAATGCAAGTAATAATCCTGCAACTGGAAGTAATGCAACTGGAAGCATTAACGCTCTACCAACTTGTTGTAAAACACCAAATGATTTTTTAAACATATTTTTTCTCCTTTCTTTTTTAAAAAAATTTGTTTTAAGATAAAAATAAAAGACATGAACAATGCTAATAATAGAATGTCATTTATATTTATTTACACTACACATAGTCTTTACGTATTATTTATCAATTAAACAGAAAATAATTGTAATTTAAGACTACTTAACTACAAAACCGGAAGATTTTGTAGTTGTGATGCAAATAAATATAAATACATGTCTATTAATAATCATTGATCATGCCTTGCCTGATCGAATCAGTAACACGCATAACGCAAAATTACTAAATTGTATTTAATTATTAAGACAAAATTAAATAGTAAATTATTTTGTCTACGTTTACAGTATAACATGGAATGTGACCTTTTTCAACATTTTTTTAATAAATTTTTAATCTTTTATTATCAAATTATTTAAATAATTCTGTAATAAGTGGCTTTGCCATTAAGAAAAAAATATATAGCAATAAATTTTAACTTAATTATATATATAATGAAAAAACAATAAAATGTATGATAAAATATTAGATAAAGGAAAATATTAAAAGTAATCAATATATAAAGATAAATAATTATAGTTTAGCAAAATTAAATAAGTTGAGCTAAATAAAATTTCAAAATATTGTTATGAGGTGAATATAATGTATCCATTAAAATTTGAAAATTTATATTATGAAAAAATATGGGGTGGCAGGGATTTAGAAAGCTTTAGAAGTAATTTACCAGAAGGTAATATAGGAGAAAGCTGGGATATAGCTTGCCATAAAAATGGAACAAGTATAGTAGCAAATGGAGAATTCAAAGGCATAAGATTAGATGAATTAATGAATCAAAAAGGTAGTGAACTTATTGGCACAAAAATAAGTAAAGATTGGTTTCCACTTCTTATAAAACTTATAAATGCAAAAGATAATTTATCTGTTCAAGTTCATCCTAATGATGAGTATGCAAAAAAAGTAGAAGGTGAAATGGGTAAAACAGAAGTTTGGTATGTAGTTGAATCTTTTGAAGGTGGAAATTTAATAGTTGGAACTAAAGAAGGATGTACAAAGGAACAATTTAAAGCAGCTATAGAGAAAGGTGAACTAGATGAACACATGAATAGGATACCTGTAAAAAAAGGAGATGTTTATCTTGTAAAAAGCGGACTTATTCATGCTATAGGAGAAGGAGTTATAATTGCTGAAATACAACAAAACAGTGATACTACATACAGAGTTTATGATTATAATAGAGGAAGAGAACTTCATGTTAAGAAGGCTTTAGATGTAACTGATTTAAGTTTACAAGGTACTAAACGAGAAGGTATAAAAATAGAAAGAGAAGGTTACAGTAAATCATATTTATGTCTTGGAAAAGATTTTTCATTAGAACTTTATGATATAAAAGAAATTTGTAATGAAAATAGCGATACAGAAAGATTTTATGCATTTACTTGTGTAGAAGGTCATGGAGAAATATTATACAGAGATGGAACTGAAATTATAAAAAAAGGAGACAGCATATTTATTCCAGCAACTCTTGGAAAATATACCCTTAAAGGAAATATGAAGCTTTTAAAGAGCTATGTACCTGATGTAGAAAAAGTAGAAAAAGAGATATTGAGAGAAATCAGATATTAAAAAGAAGAGTGGAAGTATATGATTTATAAATTGTGTACTTTCACTTTTTTTATACAAAAAAGTGGAAGATTTTATAATGAATATTTTAGGAGGTAAAGAGAAAAATTTTCTATTTGACAAAAAACTAATAGTATATTAAAATCTCAATATACCCTACAGGGGTATATAAAATTATTGAGGAGGTTAAAATATATGAAAAAAATAGCGATTATATGGAAGAAATATTCATTTACTATATTTTTAACTTTTATAATATTAGGAATGATAGATTTAAGATTTGCTCTTGGAGCTGTGATTTGTATGATAGCTCCTATTATTGTTGCACTTACAGGTAGGGGAAGGTTCTGGTGTGGAAATATATGTCCAAGAGGAAATTTTTATGACAGAGTAATTTCAAGATATAGTAATAATAAAAAGGTAAATAAATTTTTGAAATCAATATACTTTAGACTTGGAGTAATAATATTTATGTTTACTATGGCAGGTACAGGAATAAAAAATAGTTGGGGAAATACTATTGCAATGGGAATGGTTTTTTATAGATTGATAGTCGTTACTACAATAGTAGGAATTATTTTAGCTTTTGTATATAATCATAGAGTATGGTGTAATTTTTGCCCAATGGGAAGTATTGCTGCTTTTATTAATCATCTACAATCTAAGAAGTTAAATAAAAATAAGTTGATGGTATCAAACTCATGTGTTAATTGTAAAATTTGTGAAAAGAATTGTCCAATGGGCATAAAACCTTATGAATACAAGGGGTCTAATATAAATAATTCTGATTGTATTCAATGTGAAAGATGTGTATATACATGTCCTAAAAAATCAATTATTCAACTTTAGCAGCTCATAAATCTATTTTGAAAATCTTCCTTATTTGTTTTTTATACCAATATATGATTTATCTACGTTAAGGTTTATTTTGTCCTGCGGAAGTTAAATTACTAACTTAAAATTAAAAGCACTAAGTAAGTCTTATCTAAATTGGTTTAGATAGACACTTAGTGTTTTTAATTTCATTAGTTACATTTTTATGATCTGAATGGATTTTATCAACTAAAAAGATAAATAATTTATAAAATTCACTTCTGGATATTTTTTTCTTAATGGATTTTTGAGTCTTTCTAAATACTTTGTTTAAGCTTGATTTCCCATTATATAAATTAGAACCATGTTTAGGTTTTTTTACAACTGTTTTAAAAGTTAATAAATCTCGTTTAAAATTTTTAGATGAATATTTTTTTATATTATGATTATAAGATAGACTTTTTGCATTACAGCCTAAAAGTAAGAGAATACTAATAAATATACAGGGTATTATAAACATTTTTTTATAAACTAATTTATTCATGAATTTCATCCCTTTCTACAATTTAATTTTAAACTATAAAAATTAAGATTTTCTTATGAAAACATTAAATTAACCTTAAATTTTCTTTCGAAAAAATAAAGTATACTACAATATATATTAACATATAATTGTAGTATTTACATAAAAAGTAAAAAAAATAAAAATTAGGAGGAAAATTTATGATAAGTAATACAAAAATAATTTTTATTATTATTGCGATATTTATTTCTTTTGGTATGCCTATTTTGTTAGGAATTTATTTTTGTAAAAAATATAAAGCTACTGTTAAATCTATAGTAGTAGGGGCAGTAGTATTTTTAATTTTTCAAATATTTACAAGAATGCCCTTATTATCGTATTTACAAAATGTAGAATGGTATAAAAGCATTGTAAATAAGCCAATGGTAATAGCTCTTTTTTTAGGAGTAACTGCTGGATTGTTTGAAGAAATTGGTAGATTTATAGGCTTTAAATTTTTTTTAAAAGATAGACTTAATTGGAAAAATGGAGTTGCTTGTGGAGTTGGACATGGAGGAATAGAGGCTATAGTTTTAGTAGGTATAGCTAATATAAATAATTTGATTTATTCATTGATGATAAATAATGGAACTTTTGATGAAATTACAGGAAGTAAAATATCACATGTCTTATCGATGCAGATAAAAAACCAATTAATATATTCTCCTAATTATTATTTTTTAGTTGGAGGTATAGAAAGAATATTTGCAATAAGTATTCATATTGCTTTATCATTAATAGTTTTATATGCAGTAAAGAATAGAAAGAGTATATATCTTTTTGTAGCTATACTATTACATGCAGTACTTGATACACCAGTTGCGTATATGGTTATGAAAGGTATAAGTATAGTATTTATTGAAGCATATACGTTAATTTTTGCAATAGCTGCTTTGGTTTTTATAATTAAAGTTAAACAAATAGACAATGATAATAGAAATTTTAATGAATAAATTACAGTAAGATTAGTGATAATATTAAAAACAGGCTGTTAATAATTACAGCCTGTTTTTAATATATTTTATGAATTTGTTTCTGTTTTTAAAGTTTTGAATCTATCAATATATATATTTTCAGATAAATTTGTAACAACATCTATTACTATAGGACCTTTTTTATCCTTTAATAAATCTTTTAAACCGTTAATTTGTTGTGAATCGTTTATTTGTATAGATGGTATTCCCATTGCTTCAACTATTTTATGAATATCTATATCTTCATTAAAGAATCCTTTATGAGCTCTTCCATATACAGATTTTTGACCTTTTGCTACAAGACCTAAAGCAGAGTTATTAATTACAAAATAAAGTATATTCATATTATATTTTTTAGCAGTTAACAATTCTGACATTCCATTCATATAAAAACTACCATCACCTATAAACACAGCAATTGGTCTATTTGGATATAATCTACTTACACCTAATGCTCCTACAGAACTTCCCATGCATCCATAAGTAGGATTACATTCAAACTCTCCATCTTTTGAAACACTTAAGTATTTATATGCAAAAGCCATAGATAAACCAATATCCTGCATATAGAATGTGTTTTTAGGAAGTACATTTGTTATGTTTTCATATAAAAGTCTCATGGATAGACCAGTATGGTCTTTGACATAAGGTTTATTTTTTGATTCTTTTATATCATTATTTAAATCCTTTTTATCTATTTTACATAAATAATCTAAAGCATCATTTAAGTCTGCAATTATAGGTAAATCAGCTTTAAAAGCTTTTTCAAAAACTTTTTTATCTACATCAATATGTATTAATTTTCTGTTTTCAAATAAAGTTTTGTCAAAATAGTTAGTAGCTAATTCTCCAAGTTGAGAGCCAAGAGCTAATACACATTCGATATCATCTCTTTGCATATATTCTGAAGCTAAATCTGTGCTACAGAATCCATAATTTCCCATATTTAATCTATAGTCATCTTCTATGATACCTTTACCACCACTAGTATAGAATATTCTCCAGTTTAATTTCTCTTCAAGTTTTTTGATTTTATCAGATAATCCACGACATCCACCACCTAGAAGTATGACACCATTTTTGCAGTTATTTATTATATTAACTGCTTTATCTAATGAAGAATAATCAGTTTTAACATTTTTAACGGACGCTTTTTCTACATCTTCTCCCGTATATTCTTCTCTTTGGATGTTTACAGGTATACCCACAAATACAGGACCTCTTGGATATTCTAAAGCTTTTTCCATAGCTTCTTTTAATTTTGGTAAAGTTTCTTTTTCATTTTCTACTACAGTATAATATTTAACTATGTTTTTTACTAATCTATGTCCTTCTAATTCTTGAATTGCTCCTAGATTTTGATCAGGTTGATTTACATATCCACCTATTACAAGTACTGGGGATTTTGTTTGTTCAGCTTCTGCTATACCATTCATAGCATTAGCTACACCAACAGAACCAGCAAGAATGCATACACCTAACTTATTTGAAACTCTAGCATATTTAGTAGCTGAAAAGCCAGCTGCAGCTTCATTTTTAGGAATTACTAATTCTATTTCATCAAAGTCATCTATACAATCCGCAATGGCACTAAATGTACCACTAGGAATTCCATATAAAGTTTTTATATCATTTTTTATTAAATAATTTAATATAGCTTCACGTACTCTCATCGTTATTACCTCCAAAAATATTATAATGTTTCACAAAATTCTTTTATTTTATTTTCAGCTTGTACGATTTTTTCTTTTTTAAAAGTTTTTTGTTTACTTATGGATATACAAGTAACTAATCCTATTACTTTATTATTTTTAATCATAGGAAAAACTACTAAACTTTTAATTCCAAATTCAAAGAATTCTTTAGAAGATTCGGGATTGCTGGAAGTATCTTCTATACAAACAATTTCTTTATTCATAATTCTTTTTAAAGATGGTTCTTCAGAAACCTTAACTTTAAATTTTGCATGTTTAGATTTCCATTGTTCTACACTGCAAAAAGGATTGTCTGTAGTGTAGACAGGATGAAGTCTATTATCATATATTTCATGCATACCTACACTATCTACTTCTAAAATACTGTTAATTTGATTTAATAGTTCTTTTACTTTTGATGTGTCCATAACCAAACCTCTTTTCTGTAAAGAAATTTATTTTCTTAAATGAAATAAGAAAATTAAAACAATTTAAATGTACATAAGTTGTAAATAGTTACTTCTTATACATACATGATATTACAATAAAATGTTTAATTCAACACATATTACCTATATAAAATGAAAAATAATTTAAAATTGTAAATTATTGAAATATTATAGGCATAAATAGAAGAATATTCTATTGATACTATACAAAATAAGTGTTATAGTATTTACAGGTGTATATACACAAGAATACTCTATAAAAGGGGATAAAAGTTATGGATTTAAAGAAAGAAATATTAAGGTTAAAGGAAGAAAAAAATGCAATAGTATTAGCTCACTATTACCAAAGAGATGAAGTTAAGGATATAGCAGATAAAGTAGGAGATTCTTTTTATTTAAGTAGAGCAGCTAAAAATTGTAGTCAGGATGTAATTGTATTTTGCGGAGTTAAATTTATGGCAGAAAGTGCAAAGATACTTTCACCGCAAAAAAAAGTGTTACTTACAGAGCATGAAGCATTATGTCCTATGGCAGCTATGGCCAATGCTAAAGATGTAGAAGAAATTAAGAAAAAATATCCAAATGCTAAAGTAGTTTGTTATATAAATTCTACTGCAGAAGTTAAATCTGTTTCTGATGTATGTTGCACATCTTCTAATGCAGTAAAAATAGTTGAAAATTTAGATGGGGAAGAAATTATATTTTTACCAGATGAAAATTTAGGACAATATGTACAAAAACAAGTACCACATAAAAAAATAATATTATGGAATGGTTTTTGTTGTGTACATTATAGAGTAGAAAGTAAGGATGTTTTAGATGTAAAAAATAAATATAAGGGTGCAAAGATATTAGTTCATCCTGAGTGCAGCAATGAGGTTAGAAATTTAGCAGATTTTATTGGAAGTACAGGGCAAATAATAAACTATTTTAATGATACTGATTTTGAAAAATATATAGTAGTTACAGAAAAAGGCGTTATCCATGAAATGGGAAAATTAAGTAAAAGAAAAAAGATTATACCTATAGAATCCATGACTTGTGTGAATATGAAGAAAACTACTTTAAAAAGTGTTTATGAAAGTTTAATAGATATGAAATATGAGATAAATTTAAATGAAGACGTAATAAATAAAGCTAAAAATTCACTTGAAAATATGTTGATTTTAGGAAGGTGAAAAAATGTATATAAATACAGACGTTTTGATAATAGGCAGTGGAGTAGCAGGTTTATATGCAGCATTAAATTTAAGAAAAGACATTAAAGTTACAGTACTTTGTAAATCTAAAGCTGACGAATGTAATACTTATCTTGCTCAAGGTGGCATTTCTACAGCTTTAAACAAAAATGATATTGAGCCATTCGTAGAAGATACATTAAAAGCAGGAAAATTTAAAAATGATGAAAATATAGTTAGAATTTTAGCAAAAGAGTCAATAGAGAATATTCTTAAACTTGAAAATTTAGGTGTAAATTTTGATAAAAATCAAGAAGAATTTGATTATACAAGAGAGGGAGCACATAGAGTAAATAGAATAGTTCATTTTAAAGATCATACTGGCAAAAGAGTTTTTGAAGTGTTGTATGATACTGTACTAAAGCAAAATAACATTGAAATAATAGAAAACAGTTGTTTAGTAGATTTAGTAACTTGTGGTAACAGAGCAGTTGGTGGAATAGTGTTAAAAAATAATGCAGTAGTAAAAGTAAAATCTAAAGTAATTATAATGGCTACTGGTGGTATTGGTGCAATATTTAAAAACTCCACAAATCAAAAGGTTATTACTGGTGATGGAATAGCTATTGCAGTAAAGAATAATATAAAGGTAAAAAATTTAAATTATATACAATTTCACCCTACAGGATTATACGAAAAAAGTTCAAAAGGAAGAAGATTTCTAATATCAGAGTCAGTAAGAGGTGAAGGAGCAAAATTGATAAATGTTCATGGCAGTAGATTTATAGATGAATTACTACCTAGGGATGTTGTTTCTAGAGCTATTTTAGAGGAACAAAGAAAAACTGATTCTGAGTATGTATATTTAGATATTTCAAGTATGAGTAAAGAGTTTATAATAAATAGATTTCCAAGTATATACGAAGGATGTTTAGAAAGAGGAATAGATATAACTGAAGGAAAAATTCCTGTAACTCCGGTTCAACATTATTTCATGGGAGGAATTGAAGTTGATAAGTTTGGAAGGACATCTATGAAAAATTTATTTGCTTGTGGGGAAGTAAGTTGTACTGGAGTACATGGTGCTAACAGACTGGCAAGTAATTCTCTTTTAGAAGGATTAGTTTTTTCTAGAAGAGTGGCAAGTTATATTAATAAATATGTAGATAAAATTCAAGTAAAAAGTGTAAATAAAAATATATCATTAGAGCAAGTAAAAGAAGAGCTAAAATTAAATAAAAAAATAGTATTTTATGAGTTTAATAAAGTATTGGGGGATAAAAAACATGAACTGGCTAGTTGTAGATAAAATTATTAAAGGAGCTTTAGTAGAAGATGGTTCATATGGAGATATAACCACAGAGGCTATAATAGATAAACAAAATTTATGCAGTGTAGACTTAATAGCTAAAGAGAATGGAATAATTGCTGGTCTTGATGTTTTTAAAAGAGTATTTCAAATTCTAGGAGACGTAGAAGTAAATAGTTTCATTAAAGATGGAGAAGAAGTAAATAAAGGAGATATAATAGGTAAAGTAAGCGGTAAAGCAGTAAATATATTAACAGGCGAAAGAGTAGCTCTTAATTTGATTCAAAGGATGAGTGGTATAGCTACTTTAACTAATAAGTTTGTAAAACAATTGGAAGGCACAAATACTAAGATTTTAGATACTAGGAAAACAACTCCCAATTTAAGAGTTTTAGAAAAATATGCTGTTAAAGTAGGAGGAGGAGTTAATCACAGATATAATTTATCTGATGGTATTTTAATAAAAGATAATCATATAAGTGCAGCAGGTAATATAAAAGAAGCTATTTTAAAAGTAAGGAAGTATAGTCCTTTTGTTAGAAAAGTTGAAGTAGAAGTAGAAAGTTTAGATCAAGTTAAAGAAGCACTACAGGCGGAAGCAGATATTATAATGCTTGATAACATGGATATTTATACTATGAAAAAAGCAGTAGAACTCATTAATAATAGAGCTATTATAGAAGCTTCAGGAAATATGAATATAAATAGTATTAAAGAAGTAGCAAGCACTGGAGTAGATTATATATCTGTTGGAAGCCTTACCCATTCTGTAAAGGCTTTGGATATAAGTTTAAAAAATCTAAGAAATATATAAATTAGACAGCTGATTTTACCTAATATTATGGTAAATCAGCTGTTTTTAGTTATACTTAATACTAAAATATGTAGAAGGTGTATGGTGTATATTACAAAGAACTTTATCATAACAAAATATACCATATTTTATTATGATAAAGTTGAATTAATAAGAAAATAAATTTGGTATAATAAAGGTAATATATGGGACACTATATAATAAAATTTAGTAAAACAGTTGTAGACTCAATCAATAAACTATAAGGTAAAGGGTGTATTAAAGAGAATTTTAAGGTATAAAGGGAGGAATTTATATGTTTAAACATAAATCCGAGCATAAAAGAAAAAAGGAAAATTTTATTAGGGCAGATGCGGTGTTTGAAGGGGGAGGTATAAGAGGAATAGGTATTATTGGAGCGCTTAGATGTTTTGAAAAAAATAATTATAAATGGCAGAGAGCAGCGGGGGCCTCTGTAGGAGCAGTAATAGCAGCTCTTATAATAGCAGGATATAATTCAAAGGAATTAGAAAAAATATTAGTAGAGTTAGATTTTATTAAATTTTTAGATAAGGACAAAATGCAGAGAATTCCTGTTGTAGGAACAGCTTTAGGACTTTTTAAAGAAAAGGGTATGTATTCAGGTGAATATTTTGAAAGTTGGATTAGGGAATTATTAAAAAATAAAGGCATATCTAAATTTAAAGATGTATATGAAAATGGTGAATATAAGCTGAAAGTAGTAGCGTCAGATATAACAATGAAAAAGAAGTTAATTTTTCCAGATGATTTAACATATTATTCTATAGATCCTATGGAGTTTGAAATAGCTAAAGCCATCAGAATGAGCATAAGTATTCCTTTTTATTTTAAACCTGTTGAATTTCAACATGAAGAGGGTATTAGTTATGTTGTAGATGGTGGAGTTACTTGTAACTATCCATTAAACATATTTGATGTAGAAGGAATTCCAAGATGGCCAACCATAGGTTTTAAATTTGATAATAAAGGGTACAATGAAAGTTGTACATCTAAAGGGGAAATAGACCCTATGTCATTTTTATTTGATATTGCAGATACAATGACTCAGTACTCAACGGTAAATGAAATCAGCAATGAAGATAAAGAAAGAACGGTTTTTATACCAGTTGTGGATGTAAACTCTACAGAATTTAATATTTCTAGGGAAAAGAGTTTAAAACTATTTAAATCGGGTTATTTAGCTGCATCAAATTTTATTAACAAGTGGGATTTTGATAAGTATGTTAGAGAGTATAGAAAAAAGAAAGGTATAAAGTATTTTTTTAAGAAAAGATAATTTTCCGAAGCAAAGCTTCGGAAAATTATTGTAAAAGATTATGATTGTATTCGTTGACACTAAAATATAAGTGTAATAAACTGAAATTAAATTTGTAGTAAGATATAGAGAGGGGAATGACTTATATGGCAAAAATAATGGTTCAAGGAACAGCTTCTTCTGTTGGTAAAAGTATACTTGTAGCAGCTTTATGTAGAATATTTAAACAAGATGGGTACAAAGTATGCCCTTTTAAGTCTCAAAATATGTCTTTAAATTCTTATATAACATTAGATGGTAAGGAAATGGGACGAGCTCAAGTTCTTCAAGCTTATGCAGCAGGATTAGAACCAGAAGTATATATGAATCCTATTTTATTAAAACCTACTTCTGATAAGAAATGTCAGATCATAGTTAATGGAAAAGTTTATGGAAATAGTACTGCTATGGAATATCATAATATGAAATTAGAATTTAAGGATATGCTGAAAGAACATTTTAATAAATTAGAAAATGAATTTGATATAGTTGTAATGGAAGGAGCTGGAAGTCCAGCTGAAATTAATTTAAGAGATAGAGATATAGTTAATATGGGAATGGCAGAGCTAATAGATGCTCCTGTGATATTAGTTGGAGATATTGATAAAGGAGGAGTTTTTGCTTCATTAGCAGGAACTATGATTTTATTAACAGAAGAAGAGCGAAAAAGGGTTAAAGGTACTGTTATAAATAAGTTTAGAGGGGATGTAAATATTTTAAAACCAGGGCTTGATATGCTTGAGGATATAATAAAAAGGCCTTGTTTAGGAGTTGTACCTTATTTTAAATTAGCTTTAGAGGATGAAGATGGCGCAGTAAGCTTTAATAAGGAAATAACAGCTCCAATAGATGTAGCAGTGATAAAGCTTCCACACATATCTAATTTTACGGATTTAGATGCTTTAAAAAATGAGGAAGATGTATCAGTAAGATTTATAGAGACTAAAGAAGAATTTGGTAATCCCGACCTTTTGATAATTCCAGGAAGTAAAAATACAATAGAAGATTTAGTATCATTAAGAAAAAATGGTATTGAAAAATGTATTAAGGAATATAGTAAAACAGGTATGGTAATAGGTATATGTGGCGGATATCAAATACTTGGAAAAACATTGAAAGATCCGTATGGTGTGGAAACTGGTTTACAAGAAATTGAAGGTATAGGACTTTTAGATATGTGTACCACTTTTGAAAAAGAAAAGGTTACAACTAGAGTTAAAGCAGAATTGTTAGAGGAAGTAAAAGGATTTAATAATATAAGTGATGAAGATAAGAATGTAAATATAAAGGATAAATCAGTATATGGATATGAAATACATATGGGTATAAGTGAATATGGAGAAAAATGTACACCACTATTCAATATAAAGCAAAGAAATGAAAAAGACGTACAGGTGTATGATGGAGCTATAAATGATAAAGGTAATGTTTTAGGTACATATATTCATGGAGTTCTTGACGGAATAGGTTTTAGAGAGTATGTTGTAAATTCATTAAGAAGAAAAAAAGGACTTGAGTTAAAACCAATTACAGAATATGAAAGTTTAAGAGAAAAAGAAATAGATAAGCTTGCAGATTTAGTTAGAAACAGTTTGGATATAAAAAATATATATGAAATAATAGGACTTAAACATAAGTAAAAAATAAAAAATGCGATATTAATCGCATTTTTTATTTTTGTTTCAATGAATTTTTAAAAGCTTCTTCCCATTTTTCAACATAATTTCCAGTAGCCCATTCAGCCATTATAATAGATTCATTTTCTTTTAAACTTATAGTTTTTATAGGATTAGATGATAATAAACCATTATTTAATGCATAAACATAAATAGTATTTTTACAAACAACAAGAGATATATCTTTGTTTGGAGAAGTATATATGTCTAATGCATTTGGAACTTTCGATTTAACTTGATTCCAGGAAACATAAAGTTCATCATAATTTAACATCTTCTTTGGAGGAAAAAGATTTATATTAAAATCTGCAAAATTATAAATATTTTCAGGATCTATAGAATTTAATCTTCCGCGCATTATCCAATGACCATTTTTTCTTATTAAAGTAAAACTTTCTTCTTTTGGAATAGTTTCTAATTGCTCTATTTTATCTTCTTTTTGAGAAGATAAATATGAATTTGCACTATTAATTAATACAGTTTTAGCGTTTTCTCCTGCAATATCGGATATTTTTATTCCAATATTATTTTGAATATTATCTACAGGGAGTACTTGTAATTTGTTTAATATATTAGACTTTATATTTTTTCCGCTGCTATATTCTGTAGCTACATAATCATTTCCTATAAATAGAATGTTTCTGTAGATATTTTCTTCAAAAGGAATAGGTTTATTATTATCATTATTAATATCTTTTAAAAGTTCTTTTCCAGATTTATTTTCAGCTTCAATTTCAATAGGGTTTGCAAAAAGAACATCTTGAGTAAAACTATTTTTATGTTCTCTAGTAAGGCCTACTTCCCAAAAACCACTTTTCCTTGGTACAAATAAATTAGGAGATTTTTTTAATGAATCAATTTTTTTATTTTTAACAGAAAGCCATATAGTTCTATATGTTGAATTTTTTTTACTTATGTTTGTACTGGATGAACGTATTCCTAGAAATACACCTGAATTTGATGAAGATATATCAGTTTTTGATTGAAAATTTTGTTTAGAATCTTCAGGAGATTTATTTACTATTTCATTAGTATCATTAGAAGATTTATTTAATGTAAAGAAGGTATTATCTTGAAATACTATCAATTCAGTATCACTTATTTTTATAAATTCATAAAAAAGTTTATCTTTGGAAGTTATAGATATAACTTGTATCTTTGAATTTTTGATACCTAAATCTTTAGCATCTATTTTGTGTACATATAGAAAATAATCATTTGAGTTTACTATTTTAATTTTATATTCAGGATTTTTACATACTTCATCACCTAAAACAGCCATATTTTTATCAAATTCTGCACTTTTACCTACTAGAGTTTTGGCAGGTTTTTTTGTAGAATTATTTATGGATTTATAGTCTGTAATTTTCCATGTACCACTAATAGGAATTAAGTTATTTTGTGGTGCAGAGATTTTTTCAATTGTAGTTAGCTTAGGTTTACTACAACCTTGTAAAATTAACATAAATATTGAAATTAAAAATAATAAGTAGATATTTCTTTTCATAACAAATCCTCTCTTTTTATAAACTATTATTAATATGTTTATAAGAATTAAGTATTAAAGTGGTAATTTAATATATACTTTTGTTCCTACATTAATTTGGCTTTCTATTATAAAAAGTCCATTATGTAGTTTGATTATCTCATCGCAAATAGATAAACCTATACCGTTTTGTGATTTGCTAGTTTTACCTTTGTAGAACTTTTCTTTTACTTTTGGAAGCTCATCACTACTTATACCGCATCCAGTATCTTCTATACATAATGTTAAGTATTTATCTTCACATACTGCATTGATTGATACTTTACCATTTGGAGAAGTAAATTTAAAAGCATTGTCTACAACATTTATTAAAACCTGTTTTATTCTATTTTCATCTATTAACATTAATGGAATATTTTCTGGATAATTTATGATGAAAGAGATATTATCCCTAGTAGCTCGTGGGTTCATATGTTTTCCTATATATTGCATAATTTTTGTTATATCAGTTTCTTTTTTACTTAATTTTATTTTACCAGATACAAATTTAGAAAAATCTAGAAGTTCTTCTACCATTCCAGTAAGCCGTTCGCTTTCGTTTTCTATTATATCAAGACCATCTCTGATTAATTGTTTATCTTCTAATTCATCCATTTTTAATGTTATGGCCCAACCTTTTATAGAGGTTAAAGGGGTTCTAAGTTCGTGTGAAACTGATGAAATGAATTCATTTTTCAATTGATCCTTTTTTACTATTTCATCAGCCATGTAGTTTAGAGTATCAGAAAGTTTACCTAGTTCATCATTAGAATGTTTTACAGTTCTTAATTTAAAGTCACCTTTAGCCATTTTTTCTGCTACTTTAGTTACCTCTTTTAAAGGACCTATTATTGTATTGGATAAAAAGATACTAAAAATAGCAGATATTATTACGGCAATAGTACCTATGAGTATAAAAATAAAGGAAATATTCATAATTTCTTTATTGGTATTTTTTAAGGAAGTTATAAATCTCAAAACACCTACTATTTTATTATTAGATTTAAGAGGATATGTTACAGCAAGAACATTGGAAGTATCATAAGGTACTTCTCCAATCCATTTGCCGTAACTACCATTTAGAGCTTTTTTAAAGGCGCTATCAGTTATAGGCTTTTGTGGTGTTAGGCCTATAGAATCCATTAGAACAGTACCATTAGTGTCAATTATTTGAACTTGAGCAGATGTTTGTTTCCAGAATACATCTACATTATTTAATATGTTATCCTTTAATGAACTATTAGAAAAATATCTAGAATAAAAATCTGAAGAAAGTTTTATTTGGTTAGTAAGAGTTTCTTCTACATTATAATAGTAATATTGCTTTATTGTATTTATAAGAAGAATTTCTAAAATAACAACAGTTACTAATATAATTAACATGAAGTTTATTACTAATCTTTTTTTTATACTTTCTTTCATATTTTTTTCCACCTGTACCCTGTTCCCCAAACTGTTTCAATATATTTAGGAGAAGAAGAACATTCTTCTATTTTTGTTCTCAGACGTCGTATGTTAACATCCACAATTTTAGTATCTCCTACATAATTATATCCCCATACTAAATTTAAAAGCTCATTTCTACTAAAAGCTTTTCCAGGATTCTCTAAAAAAATCTTCATAATCATGTACTCTTTAGGAGTTAAATCTAATTCTTCATCGTTTTTATAAACTTTTTGTTCATAAGTATCAATTTTAAACGGAAGATACTCTATGATATTACTGTCTTCCTCAGATTTTTTATTATCTATTCTTCTTAGTAATGCTTTTACTCTTAGTATTAATTCTAATGGATTAAAAGGTTTTGATACATAATCATCAGCACCAAATTCTAAGCCCATTATTTTATCCATATCTTGGGTCTTGGCGGTTAACATTATTATTCCTATATTAGAAAAACTTTTTCTTAGATTTTCACACACTTGAAAACCATCTATGCCAGGAAGCATTACGTCTAGTATAGCTATATCAGGTTTTTCTAGGTGAGCTTTTTGAATACCTTCTTCACCTGTAGAAGCTTCTATAACAATAAAATCATTTCTTTGAAAATTTATTTTTAGAAATCCTCTAATAGAACTTTCGTCCTCAACTATAAGAATTTTATTTTTCAAGTAAAAAACCTCCTAACTAAAAAACGTTGAAATTCTATGTTAAGATTATAGCATAAATAATACAATATATGTTAATAAGCTATTTTAGAGGTTAGAATTCAGTAAAATATTTTATATTTTAATAGGATGTAAGTTTATGTTTTTTATCTTAATATCTAATGTAGTTGATAAAAGATGAATAAGAGTTACAAAAGGATAAAAAAATATTACAGAATAGTTACAGATATTATGTATGATAATATTTTGTGTTGAAAAGAGTGCTTATATAAATATATATGTAAATTATTTTTATATAATTTTAATATAATTTTAATATAAGAAATAAAAATATAATGTAATTAAGAATGAAATGAATTGAATGTAATAAATGTAAATAATTATATGAATATATATAGATATTAGTACGGATTGATGAATTATTTGTCAAAAAACAACAAAATATTACAAATAATAAAAATTATATACATAAATACAAAATAGTTATAAAATTTTAATTATAATGTAGTCTGAAAGATTGCTTTGAACAAAATTTCAAAAAAACCTCTTGCAATTTGCAAGAGGTTTTCTTGAAATACCTATATTATAGGTATTTCAATGAGGGGAATAATTTAAGGGAAACAATTACAAGGGAAATATTTAATAGGGAAAATGAAAACAATTTAAATTTCATTATTCTTGTGTTTAATTATACATTAACATTGCAAGAATTTCAACAAGAAAATTCAAAAAAATACAATAAAAATTTTATTAAAGTAAATTATGAAAGAATAATGTGGAAAATGTGACATTTTTCATGCACAATCAAGTAAAATTTAAATCGATTTATGCAGGAATGTGGTTGCTCGTATCTATCAATTATATAAGATGGGAGTATTAGGGCAGTTAGTCAGGGGATAAAATTGAATTTACTAATAATATTAAAATACTGACAATCATAAATATAATATTATGATTACTTTTTGTATATTTTGTAACTTCAATTTTATATGAATGTGAGGGGATTGAATGTCAGAATTGTTAAAGAAAATTCAGACTAATATACAGAAGAAAGTTTCTAAAAATATATTTTGTAAGGAATTTCATTCATCTATTTTATTGGAAGGAAACGTTAATAATTGGGATGAGGTAGTAAAGGCAGGAATTATAGCTGCTAATAAAGGATATAAGGGAGTAATTAATCATATACAAATAGATAATTTTAATAAACTCAATATAAGGAAACCTTTAATTGAAGATGGTATTCTTAATAAGAAAAAAGTAGATGTGTTAATAATAGGGGGAGGAATTATAGGATGTGCCATTGCAAGAGAACTTTCAAAGTGGCAATTTTCAATTTTGCTTGTAGATAAAGAAAGCGATGTTGCTATGCATGCATCATCTAGAAATGATGGTATGGTTCATCCAGGGATAGTTCCTAAACCAGGTAGTAAGAAAGCGTTATTTAATGTAAGGGGAAATAAATTATATTCAAAAGTTACAAAAGAATTAGATGTACCTTTTAAAAGATGTGGGTCAATTATATTATTAGATAATAATTTTCTGAAATTAGCATATCCTTATTTAAAAATAAGAGCATGGCAGAATAATGTAGAAGGTATTAAAAAACTATCATTGTCTCAAATAAGAGAAATGGAGCCTAATGTTATACAAAAAGGTGTTTGTGGAGGAATATTGATACCAAGTACAGGTGTGGTATCTCCTTATAATATGACAATAGCATATGGTGAGAATGCAGTAGATAATGGATGTGAAATATCATTAAATACTATAGTTATGTCTATGAAATTAGAAAAAAACAAAATTGTTATGGTTAGGACAAATAGAGGAAATATATATCCTAAGGTAGTTATTAATGCAGCTGGAGTATATTCTGATAAGATTGCAGCTATGGCTAATGATGAATTTTTTAGTATTCACCCTAGAAAAGGTGAAATAGCTTTATTAGATAAAAAGAAAGGATATTTAATAAATTCAGTAATTGCTAAGCCAAAATTAAATATAAACAAGACACATACAAAAGGTGGAGGTATTGTAAGAACTATAGATGATAATTTACTTATAGGACCGGATGCATATGAGCAACCCTACAGAGAAGATTTTTCAACTAATAGAGAAAATATAAACTCTATATTGAAAAGACAATTAAATCTTTTATCTAATGTAAAAAAATCAGATGTAATAACTTACTTTTCAGGAATAAGAGCAGCTACTTATGAAGAAGATTTTATAGTAGAGAAATCTGAATATGTTAAAAATTTAGTTCATGCTGCAGGAATACAATCTCCAGGAGTTGCATCTGCACCTGCTATAGCAGAGGAAATTGAAAAGATAACTTATAGTATATTGTGCAAAAATATGATGGTAAAATCTAAAAAAAATTGGAAACCAAATAGAAAGAAAATACCACGTCTTAGTAAAATGAGTGTTGCAGAAAGAGCGCAACTTATAAAGAAAAATCCTGACTATGGGGTTGTTATATGTAGATGTGAAGAGATAAGTAAAGGTGAAATAATAGATGCAATTAAATCACCAATACCTGCTACAACGGTAGATGCAGTAAAGAGACGTGTGAGAACTGGAATGGGAAGATGTCAAGGAGGTTTTTGTATGCCTCAAGTTATGAAAATAATAAGAGAAGAAACGGGAATAGAATTAGATAATGTAACAAAAAAAGGAAATAAATCTTATATTTTAGATAAAGAAACAAAGTAATATGTTATCTACCTATAAAAGTTGGGGGCGATTTATAATTGAAAAATTATGATGTAATTGTAATAGGGGGAGGACCGGCTGGACTTGCAGCTTCAATTTCAGCTTATGAGAATGGAGCTGAAACTTTAATAGTTGAAAGAGAAGAAATACTTGGTGGGATTTTAAAGCAGTGTATTCATGATGGATTTGGACTCGTAAAATTTGGAGAAAAATTATCTGGACCAGAATATGCTATAAGGTACATTAATATGTTAAAACGAACAGATGTGGATATAAAAACATCTACTTTTGTTTCAGAAATAGAGAGGGAAGAGGATAAATTTAAATTAAAACTTATAACTTCAGAGGGAATTTTGGATGTTGAGAGTAAGTCTATAGTTTTAGCTTGTGGTTGCAGAGAAAGAACTTCTAAACAGGTATTTATATATGGAGAGAGAACTGCAGGTATTTATAATGCAGGTACTGCTCAATATTTTATAAATATATTAGGATATTTACCTTGTAAGAAATGTGTGATTTTAGGTAGTGGAGATATAGGTCTCATAATGGCAAGAAGACTTACTTTAGAAGGAGCAGAAGTGTTAGGAGTTTATGAAGCAAAAAGTCAACCTTCAGGACTTACAAGGAATATAGTACAGTGTCTTGAGGATTTTTCAATTCCTCTATATTTGTCTCATACAATTACAAGAGTATTTGGACATGACAAAGTAGAAGCAGTTGAAATATGTGAGGTTGATAAACAAATGAATCCAATTAAGGGTACAGAAGAAATTATCCAATGTGATGGAATTATTTTATCTGTAGGACTTATCCCAGAAAATGAAATAGCTGAAAAGATAGAAGTAAAAATAAGTAGAAATACAAAAGGTCCTATAGTAGACCAGAATTTAATGACTAGTATTGAAGGAGTATTTTCATGCGGCAATTCACTTCATGTAAATGATCTTGTTGATTATGTTTCTGAGAGTGGTGAAACAGCAGGAAAAAATGCAGCTTTGTTTTCAAAAAATAAGTATAAAGGTAATAAGCGTAAATTGTTGAAAGTAAACATACCTTATGAAGATTTCTTATATGTAGTACCCCAATATATAGATATACAATCTGAAAATAAAAATTTAAAAATGTATGTACGTTCTAAAGAGGTTAATAAAAATCCTGAAGTAAAAGTTAAATATAATGATGAAATAGTATATTCTATTAAATTTCCATTTTTAAGGCCACCAGAAATGAAAAAATTAGAAATTGATTTATCTAAAATAAACTTAAAATTAGATGACAGTATAGAGGTAAGTCTAAAATAATTTGTGAAAACTATGATGGTAAATTATTTTCGGGGGTGTTTTAGTGAAAGTAATAACCTGTATAGGGTGTCCCAATAGTTGTAAAATAACAATTAAAGAATTGGACGGAAAATTAATTATTGAAGGAAATAAGTGTAAAAAAGGAAGAGAATTTGCAATAAATGAAATTAAAAATCCAAAAAGGAGTTTATGTACAACAGTAAAAACTATTTTTGAAAACTTTCCAAGAATTTCGGTAAGAACCAATGGAGAAATCCCGAAAGAGTTAATATCAAGGGCAATGGAAATTATTAATAAGATAGTTATACACAAACCAGTTAATTGTGGAGAAATAATAATAGAGAATATATTAGATACGCAAATTGATGTAATTGCTACAGAAGATTTACAGCAATTGTTGGAGGGTAAATTTAGTGAGGAAGTATGCTTTAAGCATTGATTGTGGTACTCAAAGTGTTAGAGCTTTATTGTTTGATAATGTAGGTACATTATGTGCAGTAGAAAAAGTTTCTTTTGAACCTTATTTTTCAAAGAAGCCTGGATTTGCGGAACAATATGTGGATGTTTTTTGGAATAGTGCTTGTGAAGCTTGTCTTAAACTTAAAGAAGCAGAGATAGATAAGTGGAAGAAGATAAGTGGAATTTCGGTTACAACTCAAAGAGATACTGTTATAAATGTAGATAGATACGGTAAACCACTTAGGTCAGCTATAATATGGCTTGACCAAAGAATGGCTAAATGTGAAAAAAAACTACCTTTTATTTATAATTTAGAACTTTCACTTGCTGGAATGTCAAAAAGTATGAAAGTGGTAAGGAAAAAAGTTAAAGCTAATTGGATAAAAGAAAATGAACCAGAAATATGGAATAACACATATAAATATTTATTATTATCAGGATATTTTATATATAAACTTACAGGAAAATTTGTAGATTCTATTGGAAGTCAAATTGGTCACATTCCTTTTGATTATAGACAAAGACGTTGGCCTAAATCTCACAAAAATCTAAAATGGTATTTGTTTGGCATTGAAGAAAAAAAGCTTCCACAACTTATAGAGCCAGGAGAAGTTATAGGAAAGGTTACAAAAAAAGCAGCCGAAGATATGGGATTAAAAGAAGGAACTTTGGTTATAGCATCAGGGTCAGATAAAGGGTGTGAAACACTTGGAAATGGATGCATGAATTTAGATACTATAAGTGTAAGTTTTGGAACTACAGCTACAGTTCAAACTACTTCTAAGAAGTACTTTGAACCTATAAGATTTATGCCCTGTTATCCAGCGGCTATTCCTGGATATTATAATCCTGAGATAGAAATCTTTAGAGGATATTGGATGATATCATGGTTTAAAAAGGAATTTTGTTCACAGGAAATATATAAGTCAATAGAAAAAAATATTTCAACTGAAGATTTATTAAATGATAAATTATCTGGTGTACCTCCGGGATGTAATGGACTTATTCTTCAACCATATTGGGGCGCCGGCCTTAAAATTCCAGAGGCAAGAGGTGCGGTTATTGGGTTTGGAGATATTCATACTAAGTATCATTTATATCGTTCTATAATTGAAGGAATAAATTATGCATTATACGAGGGGATTGAAAGAATACAAAAAAAATCTAAGATACCAATTAGAAAAGTAATAGCAGCAGGTGGAGGCTCACAAAGTAATGCTATATGTCAAATTACAGCAGATATGTTTAACATAAAATTACTAAGAGTACAGACTTATGAAACTTCTGGACTTGGTGCAGCTATAAATGTTTTTGTTGGAACTGGAGTTTATAAAAGCTATGAAGAAGCAGTGAAAAATATGGTTCATTATAAGAACGAATTTATACCTAATGATACTAATACACAAATATACAATGAAATTTATAATAGAGTTTATAAGAGGATGTATCGTAGTTTGAGAAAGATGTATAAAGAACTTCAACACATAACTAATTATCCTGAAGAATAGTTTCATAAGCATAAAATGGGGGATGAGAGTTTATGAATAAAAATGAAAATGAGTTTATACCTAAGTGGAATAATGAGAAACCTTTAGAAGGAACGTATAGATCTATTTTAAAATGGGGAGACCCTAATGAATTTAAACATCCGAATATTAAATTATACAAATTAATGAAAGAAAAATTTAAAATGACAGATGAAGATTTTAAGCAGCCTAAAAATTTAGGTTTAGAAAAGGTTGAGTATGATATTCCAATAAAACTTACAGATGAAAATATACAAGTTTTTAAAGATATAGTTGGAGAAGAAAATGTTAAGACAGATAATTACACAAGGTTAAAAGTTTCATATGGCAAAACAATGTTGGATTTACTAAGGCTTAGAAAGGGTATAGTTGAGAATGTTCCAGATATAGTATTATATCCAAAGGATAAATATGATGTAAAAAAGATAGTTGAATATTGTAATGAAGAAAAAATACCTATATATGTTTTTGGAGGCGGTTCAACAGTTACAAGAGGTATGGAGTGTGTAAAGGGTGGAATTTTACTTTATATGAAAGCTCATATGAATAAGGTATTAAGGTTTAATGAAATTAACCAGACTATAACTGTAGAACCTGGAATATCAGGACCAGTACTTGAAAAAAATTTGAATAATGCTGAAAGTTTATTTAATGCTAAAAGAGCATATACATGTGGACATTTTCCACAGTCTTTTGAATACTCATCTGTTGGAGGCTGGGTTGTAACTAGAGGAGCAGGACAGAATTCCACTTATTTTGGAAAAATAGAGGATTTGGTAATGTGTCAAGAATATGTTACACCAGCAGGTATAATTAAAACTAAAGAGTATCCAGCAACAGCTACAGGACCAGATATAGATAGAATAATGATGGGAAGTGAAGGATGTTTCGGAGTACTTGTTTCTGTTACATTAAAAGTATTTAGATATATGCCTGAAAATCAAACGAGATTTAGTTATATATTTAAGAACTGGGAGGATGCAAGAAATGCTGCTAGAGAAATAATGCAAGGTCAATTTGGATTACCTTCTGTATTTAGATTATCTGACCCAGAAGAAACAGATATAGCTCTTAAATTATATGGAGTAGAAGGAACTAAAATTGATAATATTATGAGCTTAAAAGGATATAAGCCTATGGAAAGATGTTTACTATTAGGGTTAAACGATGGTGATAAGGATTTTACAAAATTGGTTAAAAAGAAAATTTATAAAGTGTGTAAAAAGTATGGAGCTATGTACACTACTGGGGTTGTTACAAAAGGTTGGGAAAAAGGAAGATTCAAAGATCCTTATATGAGAGAAGATTTACAAGATTTTGGAATTATGATAGATACGTTGGAATGCTCAGTTTCTTGGGAAAATATGCAGTATGTATATGAAGGAGTAAGGAAGTATTGTAAGAGCAGACCAAATACTATTTGCATGACACACATATCTCATTTTTATCCGCAAGGGGCTAATTTATATTTTATATTTATAGCTAAAATGGATACTATAAAGGAATATTTAGATTATCAATATGGTATTTTAGATAATATACAAAAATACGGTGCGGCAATGAGTCATCATCATGGAATAGGAAAAATGACAGCACCATGGCTTGAAGCACAAATAGGAAAAAATGAAATGAAAGTATTTAAGGTATTAAAACAATATTTTGATTCTAATAACATAATGAATCCAGGAGGAACTTTAGGGCTGGATTTAAAAGAAAAAGAAAAGAGAAATCTTTTGCGGGATTTTTAAAATATTTTGAATTATAGTAAAGTGTAGAATTTATAAAAAATAATGAAAATATACTTTACTTATTTGTAAAAATAGATTAAAATGTATTTAGTGTAAATTTAAAGACTTTAGGAGGTGTAAGAATGTTTTTGCAAATTTTAGTATATGCGAATTTAAATGAAGCACAAAATTTAAATGCTAATGTTAGTACTAATACTATAAGTGCGCCTAAAATTAAATACAATTATATACTAAAAGCAAGCAAAGATATTTTTACTAAGGTATAATATTATAGATTACTATATCCGCTTATGCTTTTGCTTAAGCGGATTTTTTTATTTAATAATAAAACTTTATATTAAATAAATTGTAATTTTATAACATATAATATTTAAATGTTTTTATCCTCAGTAGGCTTTGCTTACTGAGGTTTTTTATATTCTAAAAAGGTTGGTGATATTTATGATTTATGAATTTAAAAGAAATAAGAAAAATATTTTAACATTAGATACTGGGTGATTGATTAACTAACTATAATTGTTAAATAACGAGGGGGTACAAAAATGAAAAAGATAAAAGAATTATTAAGTCCATATAAAGGACTTCCAAAAGAAATTTATATACTTTTTATATCTAAAATAATTAATGCTTTGGGGTGTTTTGTTGGACCGTTAATGACGCTTATTTTAACAGAAAAGATAGGTATGACAAAAGAAATGGCAGGACTTTATATGAGTATTTCAGGATTTTTGTTTATGCCTACAGGATTAATTGGAGGAAAACTTGCTGATACTATTGGAAGAAAAAAAGTAATAGTTATTTTTGAGGGATTATCAGCAATTTTCTATATAATATGTGGATTAATGCAACCTAGTTTAAGTATGGTTTATGTTCTAATGGTAGCAGGGGCATTTATGGGTTTTGCAGGACCAGCACATGATTCTTTAATTGCAGATTTAACTGAACCTAAAAACAGAAATGCTGCATATGCTCTTTCTTATATGGGATGGAATATTGGATTTGCTGTTGGTCCTATAATTGGAGGATTATTATTTCATAATCATCTTTCTTGGGTATTTATTGGAGATGCTTTAACAGCTTTAATAGCTTTAAGTTTGATAGTATTTTTCATAAAGGAAACAATTCATTTAACTCATGAAGAGATTACTGATGAATCAAGAAAATTTGAAAAGAGAGAAGAAGGTTCCATTTTTAAAGTACTAGCAAAAAGGCCAATTTTAATTTATTTTGCTATTATAATATTTGGTTATAATTTTGTTTATAATCAATGGGGTTTTATGATGCCAATCCATGTAAATGAAATATATGGTTCTATGGGTGCAAAATATTATGGGTATTTAGCTAGTTTTAATGGTATAGTAGTTATGTTTTTTACACCAATTATTACAAAAATAAGTAGTAATATAAAAAATATAAAGAATGTAATATATGGTGGAATTTTTTATGCAGTAGGTTTTGGAATGCTTGGAATTGTCAATACCCTTCCATTTTTCTTTGTGTCAATATTTGTATTTACTATAGGAGAAATTATATTATCTATAAGTGTTACGCCTTTTGTAGTTAATCATACTCCAAGCTCTCATAGAGGAAGAATGAGTGGTATATTACCAATGATAATGGGGATTGGTTATATAGTTAGTCCAATGGTTATGGGAAAGGCTTTAATGTATATCAGTATTGAAAAATGTTGGCTCATTTTAGGTGCGGTTGCTATTATATCTGCGTTTTTTATGAAAAAACTAGATAATTATGAAGAAGGAAAAAGTGATACAGAAAATGTAAAAGTATGTTCTGAATAATTAAATAGAAAAGGGAAATATATTTTAAATAATGTATTTCTCTTTTTTTATTTATAATAAAAAATTGATTAAGGAAAATTTTAGATAAAAGGAATTAATATATTTTTTACCTTTTTAATGCAAAACATTTAAAAAAAGTCATAATATGATATAATTTATAGTGATTTGTAGATGATTTTATATACATGTAAAATAATGTAATTAAGTGTAATACATTAGGGGGGGATACTATGAAGAAAAGTAAAGAATTAAAAAAGAAAGGGTCGATAAAACAAAAGATTATTCCTATTATTTCATTAGGAATGATAGGAATGTTATTGATTTTATCAATAATATCGTACAGTGTCACCAAAAGAAATATAAAAAAATTATTTAATAATGATGCTGCTCAGTTATCAGAACAAGCCAATATAAATGTTGAAGAATATTTTGATGGGCTTGAAAATATTGTGAATGCGTTTCATGACAATGAAAATTTAAAAAAATTTATTAAGTTGAAGGAACAGTTAAAAAATAGTAAAGATGAAAAGGTAAAATATGATTTTGAACAAATTAAGGTATATACAAAAGATATTTTTAATGATGTAGTAAATGAAAATTGTAAAATAATCAGTTGTTATATTGGAACAAAAGACAAAGATTTAGTAACAGATAGTAAAACGGAAGCACAAATAAAAGGTGTAAAAATAGATGTTACTACTTTAGATTGGTATAAAGAAGCTAAAGAAAATATGGATAAAATATTTTATTCAAAACCTTATCTTGATAAGAGTATAAAGAAATTGATGATTACATTATCAAAAGCAATTAAAGATAAAAATGGTAACTTTATTGGAGCTTTTGCTATAGATGTATCTTTAGATGAGCTTGCGAAAAGATATCAAAATGTTAAAGTAGGTAAAACTGGCTGCATATATGTTATAGATAAAGATGGATATACTATAATGCATCCTGACAAAAGATTGATAGGGAAGAGTATGGTAAAACAATCATTTTATAAAGACATTAAATCTACAAAACAAGGAATTGTAAGTTATGTATATGATAAGCATAAAAAAAATGCTTTTGTTAGTACAAATGATAAAACTAATTGGAAAATAGTTGTAGAATTCAAGGAAAATGAGATAAATCAATATATTTCAACACTTAAATATGTAACAATAATTTTGATTATAGTATCAGTAATACTGTCAGTAGTAATTGCTTTAATTATAAATAGGTATATATGCAAAATGTTAAATGTTTTAAAAGAAGGTATAGAAAAAGCATCTACTGGGGATTTGAGAGAGAAGATAAATATAAAATCTAAAGATGAATTTGAGGAAATTGGAAATTCATTTAATAAGATGGTTGAAAACTTAAAATACCTATTAAAACAAATTACAAAATCGTCTAATACAGTAAATGATAGTTCAGATACTTTGAAGCAGATGTCAGAACAAACAGGAAGTGCAACTTCAGAAGTAGCAAAGACTATTGATGAAATTGCAAGGACCACTAATGAACAAGCTAAGGAAGTAGAAAATGGGGTTAATAAGATAGAAACATTAGCACAAAGTATAGAAAAAGTTTCAAGTTCAATTAATACTATAAATCAAACTTCTGAACAAACAACACAGCTAAATGAAAAAGGTTTGGATGCTGTAAAAATTCTAACAGAAAAGGCTAGTAATACTTCAAAAAATGGACAAATGCTTAAAGTAGTAGTGGATGAAATGGACAGTAGTTCTCAGGAAATAGGAAATATAGTAAATACTATTGCATCTATAGCAGAGCAAACAAATTTATTAGCTTTAAATGCATCTATAGAAGCAGCTAGGGCTGGGGAATCAGGTAAAGGTTTTGCGGTAGTTGCAGAGGAAATAAGAAAATTAGCAGAGGGAAGCCAAGAAGCTACTAAACAAATAAGTGAACTTATTATTCAGATACAGGATAGATCTAAAAACGCTGTAAAATCAATTGATGATAATATGATTGTTTTACAAGAACAGGAAATATCAGTAAGAGCTACAGAAGATGTATTTAAAGATATATCTAAAGCTATTTCTAATATACATGAAGATATATTAAATATAAAGAAATTTAATGAAGATATGGTAGAAGATAAAGAGCAAATAGTAGGAGTAATAACTAATATATCTGCAGCATCACAGCAAACTTCTGCATCTACAGAAGAAGTTTCAGCTAGTACAGAAGAAATATTAGCAAATGTAGAACAATTAGCATCTAATTCTGATGATCTCAATGAATTATCAAGAAAGTTAATTGAGGAAGTTGATAAATTTAAGACAGAATAACAAAAATGAAAATAGTTAAGGTTGATTTATTGATCAACCTTAACTATTTTTTATTTTAGCTGTATCAATAATTCGCCAGATTTAACTTGTTGTCCCTTTGATACAAGTATTGAATCTACTGTTCCAGAAACAGGTGAAGTGATAACTGTTTCCATTTTCATAGCTTCAATTACGATTAAATTTTGATTTTCTGTAATTTCATCTCCCTTTTTAATAAGAATATCTAAAATAGTTCCAGGTATGCTAGCTCCTATTTCATTTTCATTTTCAGGGTCTGCCATTTGTGATGAAATTACTTGATTAGTTTCTGTAGTTGTTTTATCTTTTATTTTGATTTCACGTCTATTTCCATTAACTTCAAATATTAAGGTCCTATAACCTTCACTATTGAGTTTAGTTATTTCAAGCAGTTTTACAATTAATATTTTGCCTTCTTCAAGCTTGATTTCACAAGTTTCACCTTCAGATAAACCATGAAAGTAAATGTCACTTCCTATAGTACTTAAATCTCCATTTTGTTTTATATATTTTAGGTAAGAACTAAATACATCAGGATACAGTGCGTAGCTTAGTATATCTTCTTTTGTTGGAGTTATATTAAATTTTTCTTTAAGCTGATTTTCTATCTCATCAAAGTTTTCAGGTTTAAGGAGTTCACCAGGTCTACAAGTTATAGGGTCATCACCTTTTAAAACGATTGTTTGTAATTCTTTTGGGAATCCATGTTCAGGTTGACCCATCATTCCTTTAAAATATGCAACTACAGAATCAGGAAAGGCAAGATTTTTTCCTTTTTCAATAATATTATCTGGTGTTAAGTTATTTTGAACCATAAAAATTGCTAAATCTCCAACCATTTTGGAAGATGGAGTTACTTTAACTATATCACCAGCCATATGGTTTACTTTTTTGTACATTTCTTTTACGTCATCAAATCTATGACCAAGACCAAAACTTTCAACTTGAGGTTTTAAGTTAGAATATTGTCCGCCAGGTATTTCATATTTATAAATTTCCGTGGAACCTGATTTTAATTCAGACTCAAATTCCGCATAAACAGGGCGTACTGAAGTCCAATAATTAGATATTTTTTGAATATCATCTAGATTTATTCCAGTATCTCTTTCAGTATTTTTAAGAGCCGCTACAACAGAGTTAAGAGCAGGTTGGCTAGTGAGTCCTGACATACTATCAAATGCTGTATCTACAATGTCTACACCTGCTTCTGCTGCAAGTAAAATTGTTGCAACTCCACTTCCAGTTGTATCATGAGTATGAAGATGAATAGGTATAGAAATTTCATTTTTAAGTGCTTTTATAAGTTTATATGCAGCATAAGGTTTTAATAAAGCAGACATATCTTTTATTCCTAGTATATGCGCTCCCATTTTTTCAATTTCTTTTGCTTTTTTTACATAGTAATCTAATGTATATTTATCTTTCGAAGTATCTAGTATATCCCCAGTGTAACAAATACAAGCTTCAGCAATTTTGTTTTGTTTTAAAACTTCATCTAAAGAAACTTCCATTCCTTTTAACCAATTTAATGAGTCGAAGATTCTAAATACATCAATACCAGATTGAGCAGATTGCTTAATAAATTCTCTTATAACATTATCAGGATAATTTTTATATCCTACAGCATTAGAACCTCTTAAAAGCATTTGGAATAATACATTTGGAACTTTTTCTCTAAGTTTTTTTAATCTTTCCCATGGAGATTCATTTAAAAATCTATATGCAACATCAAAAGTTGCACCACCCCACATTTCTAATGAGAATAAATCTTTTGCTAGGTGAGAAGTAGATTCTGATATTTTAAGCATATCTATAGTTCTCATTCTAGTAGCCATTAGTGATTGATGAGCATCTCTCATAGTTGTATCCGTTAGAAGAAGTTTATTTTGAGATTTTATCCAGTTTACTACTTCTTCAGGACCTTTAGAATCTAAAAGTTGTTTAGTACCATTTAAGATTTCAGTTTTATTTACTTTTGGTACTACAGGAACATCAAAGTCTTTCTTAATTCCATGAGTTTCGTTTATTACTTTTTCTCCTATAAATTTTAATATATTATATTCTTTATCTGCTTTAGGAGTTATTATGAATAATTCAGGATGTTCACCTATAAAGCTAGTTGTACATTCACCTTTTGAAAAAGTAGGGTGATTTAATACGTTAATCAAAAAGTCTACATTAGTTTTTATACCTGATATTTTAAGTTCTTTTACAGATCTGAGGGATTTTCTTACAGCATCTTTAAATGTTCTGGAATGTGCAGTAGTTTTTACAAGAAGACTATCAAAGTAAGGGCTAATTACTGCACCTGTAAATCCATTACCTCCATCTAATCTTATACCAAATCCAGAACCAGTTCTATATACATCAATTTTGCCTGTATCTGGTGCAAAATTATTGGAAGGATCTTCTGTAGTTATTCTACATTGAATGGCATATCCTCTAGGGGATATATCGCTTTGAGATTTTATGTTTATTTCTTCAGAATTTAAAGGATATCCTTGAGCAATTAATATTTGGCTTTGAACAATATCAATGCTAGTAATCATTTCTGTCACAGTATGTTCAACTTGAATTCTAGGATTCATTTCTATAAAATAATGATTATTGTGTTTATCAACTAAGAATTCTAATGTGCCTGCACCTCTATAATTTACACTTCTAGCGATTTTTAAAGCATCTTCACAGATTTCTTTTCTTTTTTCTTCAGATAAGGATAGGGCAGGAGCAAATTCAATTACTTTTTGATGACGTCTTTGAATAGAACAATCTCTCTCAAAAAGATGAACTACATTTCCATGTTTGTCTCCTAAAATTTGAACTTCTATATGTTTAGGATTTTCTAAATATTTTTCTATAAAGATATCATCTATACCAAAAGCTTTTTTAGCTTCATTTTTAGCACTTCTAAAAGAAGATAGTAAATCTTTTTCATTTGTTACAATTCTCATTCCACGTCCGCCACCGCCAGCAGCAGCTTTAAGCATTACGGGATATTTGCAAATTTTAGCGAATTCTTTTGCTTCGTTTTCATTTTTTATTGGCTTTTCTACTCCAGGAATAGTAGGCACTCCTACACTTTGTGCCACAAGTTTTGATTTAATCTTATCACCCAATTTTTCCATCATCTCTGCTGTTGGACCTATAAATTCAATTCCAGCTTCAGAACATTTGCGAGCAAATTCTGGATTTTCAGATAAAAAACCATAACCTGGATGTATGGCATCTACGCCTTTATTGAGAGCTAAATTTATAATTTCATCAATATTTAAGTAAGCATCTATAGGACTATTGTTTTTTCCAATTAAATAAGATTCGTCAGCTTTAGTTCTAAAAAGAGAACATTTATCTTCATTAGAGTAGATTGCGACAGTACGAATGCCTAGTTCATGACATGCTCTAAATATTCGTATAGCAATTTCGCCTCTGTTAGCTACCAAGATTCTTTTGAAATTTTTAATCATCTGTTTTATTCCTCCTTAACAATGCAATAAAGACACTAAAAAACTTTCATAAAAATTACATATAACCATTATATCCTAGAAAAATGAATATTTCAATGCAATATTTTAAAAAAAATATTTCTTTTTTTAGAAATATACCACTAAGTATTAGGAAGTAATAGTATATCATAAATATATAAATAGTATATACTAATATATGTTTAAACTAGTAAATAGGAATAATAAATAAGAATCAATGTTATTATTTTAATTATGTGTTGGAAATTTTTTAAATTTAATTATTTACATATGGTTAATTTATATTTTTACATTAGTGAGGAAATTTATTCAAAAGAGAGTTATAATGATTTGTATAACTACATTAATTATCACTTTGGATTAAAGGGGGATATAATGATGAAATTAATTGATATGCATTGTGATACAATTTTAATGATGATGAACCAAAAGGAAAAATTTAATTTTGTAAATAATGACTTAGGGGTTGATCTACAAAAATTAAAAAAATCAAATTCAATGGCACAGTTTTTTGCTGCTTTTGTAAACTTGAAAGAAGATAATGATCCACTTGAAAGAGCATTAGATATGATAGACAGATTATATCAAGAAATTGATAAATATAAGGGTGAAATTAAAATTGCAAAAAATTATTGTGAGCTTATGAATAATAATAATGAAGGAAAGATATCAGCTTTTTTAACTATTGAAGGTGGAGAGGCTTTAAAAGGTAAAATTTCTAATCTAAGAAATTTTTATAAATTAGGGGTAAGACTTATAACATTAACATGGAATTATAAAAATGAAATAGGATATCCAGGATGTGAATTAAAATTTAAAAATAAGGGACTGACTGAATTCGGTAAAAATCTTGTACATGAAATGAATAATCTAGGAGTAATTGTAGATGTATCACATCTTAATGATGCTGGATTTTATGATGTTATAGAGTGCTCATCAAAACCAATAGTTGCATCTCATTCAAATGCGAGAAGTATAACAAACCATTCAAGAAATTTGACAGATGATATGATTAAAAAGTTAGCAGATAATGGTGGAGTTATGGGTATAAACTTTTGTAATGCATTTTTATCAAAAAATAGAAAAGCTTCTGTGGAAGATATGATAAGACATATTGAACATATAAGAAATGTTGGTGGAATAGATGTCATAGCAATAGGTACAGATTTTGATGGTATAGATAATCCACCTGAAATTGAACATATGGGTGAAATGAATAAACTTGAAAAAGCTCTTTATAAAAATGGTTTTTCAGAGGAAGAAATTGAAAAGATATTTTATAAAAATACATTAAGAATTATAAAGGAAAATTTATAAAAACATAAAAAGGCACATACTAACGACGCTTTCAAGGGTATGTGCCTTTTTCTAGAGTACTTTACTTAGAAAATCTTTAGTTCTTGGGTGTTTAGGATTTGTAAAAATTTCTTTAGGATTTCCTTCTTCTATGATATTTCCGTCATCCATAAACAATAATGTAGTTCCCACTTCTCTTGCAAATCCCATTTCGTGTGTTACTACTACCATAGTCATACCTTCATTTGCTAAATCTTTCATAACGTTTAGAACTTCTCCAACCATTTCTGGATCAAGAGCGGAAGTTGGTTCATCAAAAAGCATAACATCAGGAGACATTGCAAGAGCTCTTGTTATTGCAATTCTTTGTTTTTGACCACCAGACAGCTTATTAGGATAAACGTTAATTTTGTCTTTTAGGCCAACTTTTTCTAAAAGTTCAAAAGCTTTAGTTTCTGCTTCTTTTTTGAAAGCTTTTTTACTTTTATAGGTGCAAGTGTTATATTATCTAAAACAGTCATGTTAGGGAAAAGATTAAATTGTTGAAAGACCATGCCCATTTTTTCTCTCATTTTATTTATATCATTTTTTTTGCTTAGTATAGAGTTTCCCTCAAAAATTATGTCTCCTTCAGTAGGATATTCTAAAAGATTAAGACATCTTAAAAAAGTACTTTTACCAGAACCACTAGGACCTATTACAACCACAACTTCACCTTTTTTTATATCAGTATTTATACCTTTTAACACATCTAATTTACCAAATTTTTTATGTAAATTATTAACTTTAATCATGATTAGACATCCTCCTTTCAAATAAATTTAATAGCTTAGATAAAGTAAATGTCAATATGAAATAAATAAATGCAGCCACTATAAGAGGTGCAAAAGGTTTAAAAGTATTTCCTCTTATGGTATCAGTATTATACATAAGTTCGGGAACACCTATTATGGAAACTATAGAGGATTCTTTTATTATTGTTATAAATTCATTTCCAAGAGCAGGAAGAATATTTTTGAAAGCTTGTGGAATTATAACATATCTCATAGCTATTTTATTGGATATACCTAGAGAGCTTGCTGCTTCCATTTGACCTTTATCTATAGATTGAATTCCACTTCTTATGATTTCAGCAACGTATGCAGTACTGTTTATAGAAAGTGTTATGATTCCGGCTAAAATATCAGATGCTTCAGATCCCATGCCAGGAATTTTAGGAAGAGGAATACCAAGCATAGGAAGACCATAGTAAATAATAAATAATTGAACTAAAATAGGAGTACCTCTTACAAATTCTATGTATGTACTTGCAGTAAATTTTAAAATTTTATTTTTAGATAATTTCATTAGAGCTAAGAATATACCAAATATAACACCTAAAAATACTGTGAAAATAGAAATTATAATAGTATTTTTTGTTCCGGATAAGAAAAACTTATAATATTGTGATAAAAATGAAAAATCCATATAAGACCCTCCTTTACAGGGTAGTAGTTAGTTTTTAATGTAGTGTATGTTTTCCCTTAATATAGAATAGTTAAGTACACAACTTTCGCAGAGGCTATTTTTTATCTGCTAAAGTTGTGTACTAAAATTATTCAGAAAGTTTGTTAGCTTCAACTACGAATTCATTGATTTTATTGCTTTTGTTTAGTTTATCTATAGTTGCATTTATTGCTTTAATAAGGTCCGTTGAACCTTTTTTTGCTGCGATTGCAGAGCCACCTTCTTTATCTTCAACTTCAACTTTTGTTAATGCTAATGATTTATTATTAGATACATAAGCTTTTGCAACAGGCTCTTCCATTACGATTGCATCGATTTTTTTATTGGTTAAAGCTAAAACTAAATCAGTTACTTTTGGAAGTGATTTAACATTAGAATTTGGGATTTGTTTTTTAGCTATGTCTTCTTGAATACTTCCTTTTTGAGCTCCTATGTTTAAACCCTTAAGATCATTAACAGAATTATATTTATTTTCATCGCCAGCTCTTACAATAATACCTTGATTTGCTTTATAATATACTTTTGAGAAATCAACATTTTTTGCTCTTTCTTCAGTTGGAGTCATTCCTGAAATGACAAAATCTATATTGCCTGCATCAAGAGCAGCTAGAAGACCGTCAAATTTCATATCTTTTATTTCAAGTTTAACACCAAGATCTTTTGATATTTCTTTAGCTATATCAATGTCAAATCCTACAATAGTGTCTTTACCATTTATATTTTTATGAAATTCATATGGTGGATAATCCGCAGAAGTTCCAAGTACAATTGTTCCTTTTTCTTTTATTTTTTCAATTTTAGATGTTTCTTTTTTAGAAGTTTGTCCACAACCTATAAAACTTAAAGTTAAACAACTAATAGCTAATATAGATATTATTTTTTTTATCTTGTTTTTTTTCATGATTATGTTCCTCCTCTGTTTATGATTAAATTTTAGTAAAATTCATAGATTTATTTACCGTAAACAAATATGTGTGTTTATTTATGAATGATTATACAATATAATTTATATTTATGCAATACAAATGTATGAAAATTATTAAAAAATATGTTAAAAAAAATAAAAAAGATACTTAAAGATAGATAAATACGTATGTCTAGCATATATGTTCATTAAATAAAAATAATTATTAACCTATGTATATCTATTCATATAATTGAATAAAATTTTTTCATAAGAAAAAATTATATTCAATAAATTAATATATATACCACTTTTTTACTTTGGATTTTAATGATAGAATTTAATAAGAGAAAAAACATCATTTATGGTGGTTTAGATTGTAGGCTGTAAAAGTTGAACATTTAACTGATAGAGTACAATTATGCTATGAAGGGAAGGGATAATATGAAATTTAGTATTAAAAAAGGATTAACCACATTATGTATTATGATATTAATCATATTTGGAATCCAGTATACAGTTTATGCACAAGAGAAAATTACATTAACAGTAGATGCAGGATATAATGGGTATTACAAAAATGGATATACAGTTCCCCTGAATTTTGAAATAAAAAATAATTTAAAGGATATAAATGGAGAATTACAAGTAGAAATTGTTAATGACAAAGACAATTTAACTCAGTATTTTAAACATGTAAATTTACCAGTAAATTCTACTAAGAATGTTTTTATAGATGTACCAATTTTCAAGCGTATCACAAAAGTTAGAGTGAAAATTGTAGACAGTAATAAAGTAGTATATAACAATGAAAAGAGCATTAAACCAGGATATAATCAAGATTATATTTTTATGGGAGTACTAAGTGATGATTATGATAGTGTAGCATATGTAGGTGGTACTAAATCTTTAAATATTGGCAGCACACCAGTTATAACAAATACTATTAAACTAAGTGATAAAAAATTTCCAATGAATTTGGATTCCATGAAAATGTTTAATATCATATTCATTAATAATTTTGATACTTCAAAACTTTCAAAAGATCAGTATGAAGGATTAAAGAATTGGGTATATGATGGTGGAATATTATTAATAGGAACAGGAGCATCTTATAAAAAAACTTTTTCAATATTTAAAGATGATTTTATAAATGGAGAAATAGGTGATTTAAGAAATATAAGTACAAAAGCTCTATACAATTTAATAAATAGTAAAACAACTGAAAAAAATACAATGAATATAAATGTGTTAGATATGAAATTTAAAAAAGAAAATTCAATATTAAAGGAAGAAAATACTACTTTAATTCATCAAATAAAAAAGGGAAAAGGAGTAGTAACTGTAGCTGCTTATGATTTTGGACTTAATCCTATAGCTAATTCAAATGATAAAAACAAATTTTTAGAACAAATATTACAAAAATCTATAGCAAATTCTTCATTTGCACAATATTACAAGGGTGATGTTAGACAACAAGAGTATAATTTAACAAATGCATTAAGGAATATTATTGAACTTCCTTTGCCAAGCATTAAAAATATAATAATTATATTTTTAATATATATACTTTTAGTTTCACCTATTAGTTATATATTCTTAAAGAAGAAAAACAAAAGGGAATATATGTGGTTTGTGGTACCAGCATTTTCGTTGATATTTGTAATAGTAATGTATTCAACAGGATTTTCAACAAGAATTACTAATAATATTGCAAATGTAGTAAATATAATAAATGTAGATGAAAGTGGTCATTCAAATATAAACTCATACGGAACTATATTTACACCTAAAAAAACTAATTTACAAGTGGAAGCGGAAAAGGGAATGAGAATATATCCTATGACAATGATAAATGATAGATCAGCAAGTAATAAGAAAAATAGAAAAGTTGATACAAAAGTAGACACAAGCAAAAATAATTATATAGAATTCTATAATGCAGCAGTTTTTAGTAATAATTATGTAAAGATAGATATTGAAAATAACAAATTAGGAAGTATTAAATCCAATTTAAATTATTATAAAGGAAAGTATAAAGGAAATATACAAAATAACTTACAAATGAATTTGGAAGACTGTTATATAATAACTAGAAATAATTATATGAAAATTGGATCATTAAAAAGAAATGAATCAAAGAAAATAGATGGTAGTGGAAATCAGAATTTTGATTTATATTCTTTTATAGATAAAGAATTTTCAATACCAGATATAAGAGTCAACAGAAAACTAAGAAAAGCAAAGGATAAATATAATATAAGAAAAAGTATTCAAAGAAGCGATATAATGGGTGCATATATAGATTCTACACAAAATGAAATTAAACAACCTTTAATTTTAGGATGGAGTGATGAGCCAGTAACCAAAGATTTTATTGTAAATGGAAAAAAAGCTAATAAATATGAAAAGAATTTAATTGTTAAGCCAATTAAGATTTCTTATACAAATGGTAAGATGGTTGAATACCCATATGGATATTTTAGACCACAGTTTGTAAATGATAATGGAGGATATGATGAACGTGAACATAGATTCTATGGTATGGGGAATTTTGAAATAACTCATAAAATAGATGAAGATATAAACATAGATAAAATAATGGTTAAATACAAATTAGAGAAAGTCAGAGGAGATAATGAAATTTCTAAGCAATTTATATGGAATGTAAAGAAAAAGGTATGGCAGGAAGGAGATTATAGAAACCTTACTATAAATAAAAAGGATTTAGGGAACTATTTAAACAAAAATAAAGAAATTAAATTTAAATTACAAATTATTCAGAGTGATGTTAAGGGAGAACTTCCTCAAATTTCAGTGAAAGGAAGTGTTAAGTAATGTTACAGATTAAAAATTTGTGTAAAAAATATGGAAAGTTTACTGCAGTAGATAATTTAAACTTACATGTTCCTGAAGGAGAAATTTTTGGGTTTGTAGGTCCAAATGGAGCTGGGAAAACTACAACTATGAAGATAACAGCTGGACTTTTAAGAGAAACATCAGGGGATATTTATATAGATGGAATTAACGCATTTCAAAATAATAGAAAAGTTAAGGAATTCATAGGGTACATGCCAGACTTTTTTGGAGTATATGATAATTTAAAGGTAAATGAGTATTTAGATTTTTATGCATCTATATATGATGTAAACGGGAGAGAAAGAAAAAAGGTTTGTGATGATTTATTAGAACTTGTAGATTTAAGTCATAAAAAGGATAGCTATGTGGACTCTCTTTCTAGAGGAATGAAGCAAAGATTATGTCTTGCTAGAAGTTTAGTTCACAATCCTAAACTTCTAATATTGGATGAACCAGCATCTGGAATGGATCCTAGAGCTAGATTTGAAATGAAGGAAATTTTAAAAACATTAAAAGACATGGGAAAAACAGTTATAATAAGTTCTCATATATTATCAGAGCTTTCTGAAATATGTACAAGTATAGGAATAATAGATAAAGGGAAAATAGTTATGAGTGGTACTGTAGAAGAAATAATGATGAAAGTTTACAGTAGTAGAGTGGTACAAATAAAAGTTTTAAGTAAAATGAAAGAAGCAGTGATAGTGCTTAAAGAAATACCTTGTATTAGAAATATAATAGAAGGACCTAATACTTTAGAAATAGATGTAAAAGGTGGAGAAGAAGATATGAAAAATATCTTAAAAAGTTTAGTAAATAAAGATATACCTATAGTATCGTTTGCTGAAACTAATGGTAAATTAGAAGATGTATTTATGAAAGTTACAGAAAGGAGTGAAGAATAATGAAAATCAAAGTAAATCCAATACTTTCAAAAGAAGTAAGGGTTAGAATGAGAAGTTGGAAAGCTCCTTTATTAATAGCTATATATACAGGTATACTTGCATTTGTTGCAGTATTTATTTTGTTTAATACTGTGTTAGATCCTTATCAACATAGCTTTAGAAGTAGTGAGATTATAGAATCATATGCAGTACTTTCAGGAATACAATTTTTACTTATAGCATTTATAGTACCAGCACTGACATCTAGTTCTATATCTGGAGAAAGAGAAAGGCAAACTTTAGATTTGATTTTATGTACAAAATTGCCATCACAATCAATTATACTTGGAAAACTTATAACTTCAATAAGTCAAATATTACTTTTAATAATAGCTGCATTACCAGTATTTTCAGTAGTGCTTTTATTTGGAGGAATATCTTTCAAAGAAATTAGTCAATTATTTATATATTATATAGTTTTAGCAATAACTTTTGGAAGTATAGGGATATTTTTTTCAACATATATAAAGAAGACGACAACAGCTACAGTATTAACGTATGCAACAATACTTTTTTTGATGCTTGGAACACTGGTAATAACAGTTTTTTATTTAGAAATTAATAATAAATATAATCCACAGCCTTATAAAAATAGTTTACCTTTAATGTATTTTAATCCAGGGGCAGGATATGTTTCACTTATAGCAGAGCAATTTGGAAAGGGAAATAGTCTTAATATTCCTGGAGTAATACATAATCCTGGTTTGAAAGCAATACCTTTTTGGATAGTTAATATAATAATTGATTTAATAATATCAGTAGTACTACTAGTATTATCAGCTTTAAAATTAAATCCTATGAAAAAAATAAAAAAACTAAAAAAGTAATAAAATAATTTTCTAAAGGAGGGGGAATGTTGAGAGAATTAGATAAGAAAATATCTGAGGAAGTTAATAAAGGAAGAAGGCGTATTTTTTTAGTACAGTTATTAAATTTCTTATTGATAGGAGCAAGCTTTGGAATAACAGTAAGTATATTTGTAGTTGTACTTTCAAGGATAATACCTATATATGGAGTTTATACAAAATCTTTATGGATAACGTTAATTTTTATGTTGGCAGGATTGGTTTATGCCATTATAAAATATCCCCAAAATATATATACGGCATTAAAGGTAGATGCATTAGGACTCAAAGAAAGATTAGTCACAGCAGTGGAGTTAAAGAATAATGATAGTCCTTTAGCAATTATGCAAAAAAAGATACTTTAGATAAGTTGAAGAAAATTAATTATAAAAAAATATCTTTAACGCCAAATTTAAAATATGTAAAAATAGCAGCATTGCTGGTAATAATGATGGGTTGTACAGTATTTCTTCCTGATCCATTAAAAGATAAAGCAGAAAAAATTCATAATGTAAATGTAGTAAAGAAAGAACAAATAAAAAAGATAGAAAAAGTAAAAAAAGAAGTTGAAAAAAATACAAAATTAAAAGATTGGCAAAGAAAAGAGTTGAATTATAAGCTTTCTCAGTTACAAAATCAAATAAAAAATTCTAAAAATCAAGAAGAAATAAATAAGTCCATTCAAAAAACAAATAAAAAGCTAGAGTTTGTGAAAAAAAATTATAATAAAGATAACTTAAATAGAGTAGCAGACATGTTTATAAAAAATAATGTAACAAAAGAATTAGGAAAATCTTTAAAAAGTGGTAATAATAAAGCATTTGAAAAAGCAGCAAAAGAAATTAGTAAGAAAATAAAAAGTTTAAGTAAGGAACAAAAAAAACAATTATCACAAGAATATAAGAATCTAGCTAAGCAAATTAAGAATAATCCACAGCTTGGAAAAGCAATATCAAATTTTGCACAGAGTATGGAAAGTGGAGATTTACAAGATATAACAGCAGCTTTAAGTAATGTTTCACAGGATGTATCAACACTTATGAAAAATGAAGATTTTAATGGTGCTGTAAACAATGTTCAAACTGCATTAGAAGATTCATTAAAAAATTTATCACAAGATAGTGGTTCTCAAAAAAGCAATAGTTCAGGTGGAACATGATCTTCTAAAAGTAATGCCGCAGGATGTGGCAATAGTAGTGGTAGTTCAAGTGGTTCAGGAAATGGTGGCTCAAGTGGTTCAGGAGCTGGTAGTGGAAGTAGTAAAGGATCTGAGAATTCTAGCAAGGGGTTATCAAATTCCACAGGAATGGTAAAAAAGAAGAATGGTAACAATGGTATAAATGTTTCACAGTATGATAAAGTATTTACTTCTAAAACACTTGGCGGAAGTGGAAAAAAATCTAATATTACAGGTGATAAAAAGAATAATGGAAGTATGGAGCAAATTAAAACTCAAAAAGGAGTTACTTTGAGAGGAAATTCAGTTCCATATAATAAGGTTGTTGGAGAATATAAGAATAGAGCTATGGAAAATGTAAAACGTTCAGATATACCTGATGGAATGAAAGAAATAGTAAAAAGCTATTTTTCATCTTTAGAGGAATAGCTTAGTATTGATTTATTTTGTATAGTTAGGAGGATTATTTGTGGATATAAATGAGAGTCAAGTAAAGGAAATTGTGGATAAAATAAAAGAAGTTCAAGATGAAGTAGGAAAGGCTATTATTGGACAAAAAGATGTAATAAATCAAGTCATAATAGGAATACTGTCAGGGGGAAATATACTTCTTGAAGGTGTGCCTGGTCTTGGAAAAACTCAATTAGTAAAAACTATGGCAAAAGTAATGGATTTATCTTTTTCAAGAATACAGTTTACACCAGATTTAATGCCAGCAGATGTAGTTGGAACAAATATAATAGTTAAAGATAATGAGAAAGGTAGATTTGAATATCAAAAAGGTCCAGTCTTTGCTAATCTTGTTCTCGCAGATGAAATAAACAGAGCAACACCAAAAACTCAATCAGCATTGCTTGAAGCAATGCAAGAAATGACAGTTACAGTAGGAAGAAATACTTATAAACTTCCACAGCCTTTTATGGTTCTTGCAACAGAAAATCCCATTGAGATGGAAGGAACATACCCATTGCCAGAAGCTCAGTTAGATAGATTTTTATTTAAGCTTAATGTTAATTTTCCCACGTTAGAAGAATTAGAGGGCATAATAGATGTGACAGTTACAAATAAAAATATAGAATTAAATAAGATTATAGATGGTAATGAAATACTTAGAATAAGAGAAATAATAAAAGAAATACCAATAGCTAAACCAGTTAAACAATATGCTCTTAAAGCAGTGCTTGCAACACATCCAGAAAATGAGGATTCACCAGAAATATCTAAGAAATATATAAGATTTGGAGCAAGTCCAAGAGCTGCACAGGCTATAATTTCTACAGCTAGAGTAAGAGCATTTATTCAGGGTAGGTATAATGTATCTTTTGATGATATAAAATATGTTGCATATCCAGCTTTAAGGCATAGATTTTTTTTGAATTTTGATGCTATTGCTGACAAAATAACAACAGATAAAATCATTACAGAAATACTTGAAAGTCTCCAGTAGTAATTTTTATTAAAGTTGAAAAGGGTGATGTAAATGCCTAATAAGATATTTGATAGTGATTTTTTGAAGAAACTTGAAAATATAGCATTAACAATAAGAATGCCAGTAAGTGAAGGTGCCTCTGGAGTTAGAAAGTCGAAAGCAAAAGGAAGTTCTGTAGAATTTTCTGATTACAGAGAGTATTGTATGGGAGATGATTTTAGAAAAATAGATTGGAATGCTTATGGCAGGTTCAATAAATTTTTTATAAAACTTTTCATGGAAGAAAGAGAGGCTATTGTAAATATATTTATTGATACTAGTAAATCCATGGATTTTGGACAAATAAAAAAAAGTGAAACAGCATTAAAAATAGCAGCAGTAATGACATTTTTATTGCTTAATAATTTAGATAGAGTATGTATAAATTCAATGAGTGGGGAGATTCTCAAATCATCTAAATCAGTAGTAGGTAAAAATATGTTTGATAGATGTATAAATTATCTTCAAGATATTGAATTTAACGGCAGTACAAATATAAATTCATGTATAAAAAGAAAAAAATTTTTATCAAAAGGATTATCAATAATTATATCTGATTTTTTTATGAAAGATGGTATAGAAGATGCAGTTAAATATCTGTTGTATAAAAAACAACAAATTATATTTATACATGTACTAAATGAACAAGAATTAAATCCAAAATTAGAAGGACAAGTACGCCTTATGGATAGTGAAACTAAAGAAATTAGAGACATAGCAGTTACATCGAGTATTTTGAAAGCATATGAAAAGCAGTTAAAACAATTTACGTCTAAATTGAATGAGGTTTGTAAAAAATCAGGAGGACAATATGTATTAATTAATAGTTCACTTCCTATAGAAAAAATAATTTTTGAAGAATTAGCACAAAAAGGCATAGTGTATGGAAAATCTTAAATCGTAAAAGTTTAATTGTATATAAAAAGGTGGGATATTATGGCTTTAAATTCACCAGCTTTTTTATGGCTCTTAATCTTTATACCAATTGTAATATTGATGTATTTATTGAAGCAAAAATTTGAAGAAAAAGAGATATCAAGTACATATTTATGGGATGCTGTACTAAAAGATATAGAGGTTAATACTCCATGGCAGAAGTTGAAAAAGAATTTACTTTTACTTCTTCAACTTCTTTTAATTTTACTATTAGTTTTTGGTGCAGCTAATCCATTTATAAATTTTAAAGGTAAGAGCAAAAAAAGTGTAATTATAGTTATAGATAATAGTGGTAGTATGAATGCACTTTACGATAATAAAATAAGAATAAGTACAGCAAAAGAAAAGGCTATTAAACTTGTAAAATCATTACCCCCTCAAAGTAAGATTAGTATAATTTCTTCATCTAGATTTTCAAAAGTTGAAGTAAACGGCACGACAAGTAAAAATCAGGCTATGAGCAAAATAAATAATATAGTACCTTCAAATTCTTATGGAGATATAAATGAGAGTATATCATTAGTAAAATCTATGGCAAAACAATATAAAGATTATAGTGCTTATTTTTATACAGATATGCAAGTACATTTAAAGGATATTAATGGAGAAGTGGTAAGCTTAGCTTCAAATAAAGCAAATATAAGCCTTGATTATATATCTCATAACGTAGGAAAAAATGGTTTAGATGTAATGGTCAGGATTAGTAATAGGAGTAATGAAAAGGTTAAAAGAGAGATAGCATTATATGGAGAAAAAAAATTAATAGATGTTAAAGATATAAATATATTACCAAATACTACAAAAACAGTATATTTTCAAAATGCTCCTTTAAATTCAGAATATATTTATGCAGAGCTAACAGAAAAAGATGGATTAGATAAAGATAATATAATTTATGATGTAGTGAAGCAACCTAAATCGAAAAAAGTTATTTTGATTTCTAAAAAAAATATATTTATTGAGAAAGCACTTACGCCAATAAAAAATGTAGAACTTTATAAGACGAATTCAAAAGATAATTTAAAAGGTAAATACGATTTATATATATATGATGGACAAACACCTAAGGAGTTACCTAACAATGGAGATGTGATTTTTATAAATCCATCAGAAAAATTAAATATATTAAAAGTTAAAGGTGAAGTTAAAGGTGGAGAAGGTAAAGCAGAAAATAGTTCTATTACAAAATATATTGATAATGTTCATTTTGTTGTATCAAAATTAAAAGATATTGAGATTCCTTATTGGGGAAGAACTATATTTAAAGTAGATAAAAAAAATGCTGCTTTTGTTGGAAAATATAATGGTAGAAAAATAGGGGTAATAGGTTTTGATCTTCACAATAGTGATTTTCCTTTAACATCAGAATTTCCTATATTTATGAATAATTTAATGGAGTATTTTGTAGGTTCAAATTTCAGTGACAAAACTTCATATTTATGCGGTGACGAAGTAAAAATAAATTCTATTTTAGATGCTAAAAATATATATGTAGAAACTCCTTGGAATTCAAAACAAAATATAGAATGTAAGCAGCCAGTAAAACCATTTGAAAATACCATAAAACCAGGTGTTTATAAATTAGTTCAAAAAACTGATAATAAAACCTTTGAAAGTATGTTTGCAGTTAATTTCCCTTCAGATAAAGAATCAAATATTAATAAAAAAATCAAATCTGTAAGTAATATTAAAAGTATGAGTATTATTAAAAAGTACGGGGTGAGTTTACAACCTATATTGATTATATTAGCATTGGTTTTGCTAATAATCGAATGGATATATTATATAAGAACACACTAGTTATATAATAATCCAATTTTTGAAAGTTAGAGAAGGAGAGGCAGGAAAGGGATTTGCAGTAGTAGCAGAAGAAATATTAGCTACTATTGAAGAATTGACATCTAATTCAGATACTCTTAATGAATTATCAGATAAATTGTTGATGGAAGTTGATAAATTTACCATAGAGTAAGCAAATGTAAATATATATTAAACTTTCAGTGCTTAGTTATAAGTGCTGAAAGTTTTTTGTTAAGAAAAAGTAAAAGAATTATTAAAATCATTGACATATAATAATAGCATGATCTATAATGAATTCATATTCATAATAAATGAATCACAATTCATAAAAGGAGTGAAAATAATGCCCAAAATTATAAAAGATTTAGAAAAGAATATATTTAATGCGGCTTTAGATTTGTTTGGAGAATATGGGTATACAAATGTTGATATGAAAATGATAGCAAAAAAAGTAGGTATAGCAGTTGGAACATTGTATAATTATTATCCTAATAAAAATCAACTTTTTATTAGAGTTTTTCAAAAAAGTTGGAAAAATACTTTTGACAAAATGGATAATATGATTAAAGAAGATATCAAGGCAAAAGAAAAAGCACAAAAGTTTATTAACATATTGTATGATGATATACAAGAAAGAAAAGGATTAGGTCGTGCATTAACTAAATCAGATATATTTAAGAAAGAAGGAAAAGAAGAGATTATAGTTCTTAAAAATACTTTACTAGAAAGAATGAGTAGAATATTAAAAGAAATAGAGAAGGAAGAAGAAATAAAAGTAGAAAAAGAAATAAAAGATAGAATATCAGCAAGTATAATATTAATGATTTCTTTAATGATACAAGAATATCCAAATGAAAAGGAACAAAATATTGAATTCATAAATAAATTCATACAAATACTCTTTATATAAATAATAAATGACAGATTAAGTATAGATATTTTTAGTTTGAAAGATAGAATTTTAGGAGGGGTTTGGATGAAAGATACAGATAAAAGGGCTAAAATGTTAGGAGAAGAGAAAATACCAAAAGTATTAATAAAACTTGCTATACCAGCTATTGTAGCAATGTTAGTCAATGCAGTTTATAATTTAGTAGATACTATGTTTGTTGGAATGTTAAATAACACTAGTGCCATTGGAGCTATTTCTATAGCATTTCCTATTTTTATGATAATAGGTGCATTTGGTCAAATGTTTGGGGTAGGAGCTGGATCATATATATCCAGATTGTTAGGAGAAAATAATAAGGAAATGGCTGATAAAACAACTTCAACAACATTTTTTACAAGTTTAGGTTGTGGAGTTTTGTTTACAATAGTAGGGCTTATATTTCTTGAACCTATATTAAAAATATTTGGAGCAACAGATACTATAATGCCCTTTGCAAAAGATTATTCAAGAATATTAGTATTAGGTTCTGTTTTTACAGTAATGAATATGACTTTAAATAATATGATTAGAGCAGAAGGCAATGCTAAATATAGCATGGTTGCTATAAGTTTAGGAGCAGGAATTAATATTGCTTTAGATCCTATTTTTATGTTTAGTTTAGGAATGGGAATCAAAGGAGCTGCTTTAGCTACTGTATTAGCTCAAAGTATATCCTCAGTATATTTAATATATTATTTTATTGCTAAAAAGAGCTATATAAAGATATCTTTAAAATATTTTGCACCATCAAAACAAATATATAATGAGATAATGAAGATAGGTATGGCTACTTTTGCTAGGCAGGCACTTGCAAGTTTATCTATGGGATTGATAAATATAGCATCTAAACCTTATGGTGATGCTGCGGTAGCATCAATGGGAATTACGTTTAGAATACTTTCTATAGGATTATTTGTAATATTTGGATATAATCAAGGATTCCAACCAGTAGCGGGATATAATTATGGTGCTAAACAATATAAAAGACTAAAAGAAGCAATAAAAGTATCTTTAAAATGGACTACAGTGTTTTCTATATTGATGACGTTAGTATTTATGTTTTTTGCTAAAAATATAGTTTGTGTTTTTAGTAAAGATCCAGAAGTAATAAAAATAGGAGCGAAAACACTTAGAGCTGTAACGTTATTTTTCCCATTGTTTGGTTTTCAACAAGTATATGCTTCATTGTTTCAATCATTGGGTAAGGGCAAGGAAGCTCTTTTATTATCAATTTCAAGGCAAGGGATTTTTCTTATACCTTCCATTTTAATACTACCTAAATTATTTGAATTAAATGGTGTAATATTTAGTCAAACTATTGCAGATTTTTGTACTATAATAGTTACAGCTATACTTGCAGTGAAAATTCATAAACATTTAAATGAAGAAGAAAACTGCTGTTATACTAATCAATTAACTTAAAGAAGTAAAGAAAATTCACAATTATATTACATTAAACCTTTATTTACCAAAGGAATGTGAGAACTAGTGTTGAATATATAAACAACGAAAGGATACAATACATTTTATATATATATAAAATTAATACAATATTTAATAAAATACTGAAAATGGTATAGAATTTACTGAAAATTTGATATATAATTTTATATATATGAAAATAATATATTTTAGTTTAAAACTAAAATATATTATTTTTACATAAATTTAAAAGAGATATAGTATTATTGTAAGAATTAATAGTTAATAAAATAATAGATAATTAAGAAAATTTTGTAGAATTATAGATTATTATTTATTGATTGTTAATTGTATAAAGGGGAGGGGATAAAATGACTGTAAAAGAAAGAGTTGAATCTCTTAGAAAATTAATGAAAGATAGAAATATTGATGCTTATATTATTCCAAGTTTTGATGCGCATCAAAGTGAATATGTAGCAGATCACTGGAAGGCAAGAGCATGGATATCTGGATTTACAGGTTCTGCAGGAACTGCAGTAATTACTAACAAAGAAAATGGATTATGGACAGATGGAAGATATTTTATACAAGCAGCAAAACAATTAAAAGGATCAGGTATTAATTTATTTAAGATGGGTCAACCTAATGTTCCTACTTTCATTGATTGGCTTTATGATATTTTAGATGAAAATGCTGTTGTTGGATTTGATGGTAGAGTATTTTCTGTTTCAGATATTAAAAAAATGGAGAAAAAGTTTTCTAAAAAGAATATAAAGATAAATGTAAAATATGATTTAATTAATTTGATTTGGAAGGATAGACCTGCAATACCAATGGATAAAATATTTATTCATGATGTAAAATATGCAGGAAAATCAAGAAGTGAGAAGATAAATGAAGTTAGAAAACATATGAAAGAAAAAGGAGCAACAACATATTTATTAACAAGTTTAGATGATATAGCTTGGCTTTATAATATAAGAGGAAATGATGTAAACAACAATCCTGTTGTTACTGCATACGCTTTAATTAAAGAAAACGAGTCCTATCTTTTTATATCAAAAGAAAAAGTTTCTAAAGATATTGAAGAAGAATTATGTAAAGAGGGCGTTAAGGTAAGAGAATATAATGAAATACAAAAATATATAGAAGATTTAAAAGATGATGATAGTGTATTATATGATCCAGTTAAAACTAATTCATGGCTTTATAGTTTAATGCCAAATAATTGCGAAAAAATTGAGGAAGATAATATAACTACACTTATGAAAGCTGTTAAGAATGATGTAGAAATAGGAAATCTTAAGAAATGTCATGTAAGAGACGGAGTGGCAATGGTAAAATTCTTATATTGGTTAAAAAACAATGTAGGAAAAGAAAAGATTACAGAAATAACTGCATCAGATAAAATTGAGAATTTAAGAAGTCAGCAGCAAAACTTCAAAGAAATAAGTTTTGATACTATAGCAGGATATAAAGACCATGCAGCTATGATGCATTATAAGGCAACGCCTGATATAACATATGAACTTGAAAATGAAGGAATGCTTTTAGTAGATTCAGGCGGACAATATTTAGATGGTACTACAGACATTACAAGAACTATAGTACTTGGAAAATTAACTGATGAAGAAAAATTTGATTATACACTTGTTTTAAAATCGCACATAGCTCTAGCAACAGTTAAATTTTTATATGGATGTACAGGAACACATCTTGATGCTATAGCAAGACAACCTGTTTGGAAGTATGGTTTAGATTATAAATGTGGAACAGGACATGGAGTAGGATTTTTCTTGAATGTTCATGAAGGTCCTCATAGAATAAGTCCAGCACTAAATAGTGTTAAGATGGAAGATGGAATGATAATAACTAACGAACCTGGTATATATAAAGAAGGTAAGCATGGTATAAGAACAGAAAATGAATTGTTAGTTGTTAAAGATGAAAAAACTGATTGTGGACAATTTATGAGATTTGAATCTGTAACATATTGTCCATATGATTTAGAAGGTATAAAAGTTGAAATGTTAACTGAAGATGAAAAAGAATATGTAAATAACTATCATAAAATGGTATATAAAAAACTTTCACCATACCTAAATAAAGAAGAACAAAATTGGCTTGCAAACGCCACAAAAGAAATTTAGTGGAAAGCATGTATCGCTTATTTATATATTAAGCGGTATGTGCTTTTTTTATAATTTATTACTAAATTGAAAGTTTTTTGTGGTATATATGACTTTTTTCTAATTTCTATATTGTTAGATATAATGTCTTTTGTATAAAAGTAGAAAAAAGGTATATAAATGAAGTAAAATATAATAGGTGATGTAAAATGATAGAAACTAGAAAATTAACATTCTATACTTTGGCTCAACTATGCAGTTATACTAAGACTGCGGAAAAGTTGAATATAACCCAACCTGCTGTTTCACAGCATATTAAATATTTAGAAGAAGAATATGGAGTACAATTGATAAGAAAAGAAGGTAGAAAGGTTTACTTAACAGAAGAAGGAGAAATTTTTTATAAACATATAGAAAAAGTTTTTTCTATGGAAGAAGAAGTAGCACGTATTTTACAAAATCAAAATTCTATCATAAAAAAATACAGTTTAGGTGCTACTAAAACTATTGGTGCATATTTAATTCCTGATATTTTAGGAAAATATAAAATTAATTTTCCTAATCATGAAGTGATTTTAGAGGTTGATAATACTGAAGAAATTTTAAATAAATTAGATGAGGGAAAATTAGATTTGGCATTGATTGAAGGAGAATTCAATAAAAAAAAGTACAATAATACATTACTAAAACTAGATGAATTAGTATTAGTAGTTTCAAAAATGCATCCTTTTGCAAAGAAAAGGGAGGTTACTTTAAAAGAAATATTAAAGCAAAATCTTATTACAAGAGAAATAGGATCAGGTACAAGAAAAATTATTGAAAAACATTTTCAATCTAATGGGTATATAGAAAAGGATTGGAATACGTTTATGGAAATAGGAGATATTACAGCAATTAAGTCTTTAGTAAAATGGAATTTAGGATATAGTTTTATTTCAAGAGAAGCAGTAAAAAAAGAAGTAGAAGAGAAAAGTTTAGTAGTTATAGATGTTAAAGATTTTAAAATGCAGAGAGGATTTTATTTTGTATGGAAAAAAGAAAAGAAGATTAGTTTTATTAGTGATTTTATAAAATTTTCAAAAAGATGTATTATATAGTTAAAATAAATAGGGAAAACAATAGGGGGATGGCTTAATGAATAATAAACAATTTTTTGATGAGGTTGCTTCTAAATGGGATGAAATGTGTCATCATGATGAGAAAAAAATGAATAAGATAATAGGTTTATCAGAGGTAAAAGAGGGTTCAAAAATTCTTGATGTTGGAACTGGTACAGGTATTTTAATAAGTTATTTACTTAAAACTAATCCATCTAAAATAAAAGCAGTAGATATATCAGAAAATATGATTAAAGTAGCTAAACAAAAATACAGTGATAGTAAAGTTGAATTTGTAGTAAAAAATGTATTAGAATTTGAAGAGAAGAGATTTGATTACATATTTTTATATTCTGTTTACCCTCATTTTAAATATAAAGATAAAGTAATTTCACATCTTTCAGATCTTCTTAATAAGTCAGGTAAATTAATAATTGCTCATTCTGATAGCAAAGAGAGAATTAATGAAATTCATAGAAAAAGAGAAGTTGTAAAAGATGATGTACTGCCTTCAGGTAAAGATACAGCAGATTTAATGTCAAAATATCTGAAAGTTAATATGATTATAGATAGTGTTGATATGTATTATGTAAGTGGAATCAAAACTAAATTATAAAGAAGTATTGACCTTAGCCTTAGGCTAAGGTTTATACTTTATATAGGTTAACTGTTATTATAAAAAAATCTCTAGGGATTATACTAATAATTTGAGGTGAAATTAGTGAGTAGAGAATATTCTATAAAACAAGCATCAGATATGTTAAATATATCTACTAATAAGATTAGATTTTATGAAAAAAAGGGGCTTATTAAGAGTAAAAGAAACATTAATAATAACTATAGATATTTTGAAGAAGAAGATCTGCTTAAAATAGAGGTCATATTAATGTATAGAACTTTAGATATATCGCTTGAAGATATCAAGGATATTATGAAAAATAATTATGAGGATAATGTGTTGGATCATTTTTATAAACAATGGCAAATTATTAATGATAAAATACACAACATGAGATTAATAAAAGACTGTCTTCAAGAGATAATGGATAATATATATGAAAAACGAGATAAAAATTATATAAAGAGTATTATGGGATGTACTAAAAAAATGAGTGATACAAAAAAAATAACAACTAGTTGGAAAGACAAATGGGATTTTGATAATTGGGCTAATACATATGATGAATGTATACAAAAAGATAATACAAAAGGTAAAATTCCAATATATATAAATTATGATAAAGTTCTTGAAGAGGTTTATGATAATGCTATTAAAAATAAAAATAGTGATGTAAAAGTGTTAGATATAGGAGTTGGAACTGGGAATCTTTCAAAAAAGTTTTTAGTTCAAAGATATAATATTATTGGAATAGATCAGTCAAGAGAAATGTTAAATGTAGCTAAACGAAAATTGCCTAACTTAAAAGTAAGGCTAGGAGAATTTTTAAAAATACCTTTTGAAAACAATACATTTGATATTATTGTATCGACGTATGCATTTCATCATTTAAATGATGAAGAAAAGAAAGCTGCTTTTAAAGAAATGTTTAGAGTATTAAACAATGATGGGATAATTGTATTAGGAGATTTAATGTTTAAAAGCAAAACTGATAAAGAAAAAGTATTAAGTGAGTTTACACAAGAACAAATTGAAGAGGTAGAAGATGAGTATTATTCAAATATAGAATTATTAAAAACTGAAGTAAACAAATATAATAAAAAACTTAAATATAAAAGAATAGATATTCTTAATTTTATGGTTAAAGTTTGTTAGATTAACTTTGACAGTCATAAAAAATTAAATTTAAATAAATTTTTAATAGTAACAAGAATACTAGTAATGATACATACTTATATGCTAGTAAACTTGTTACTATAATTTTATCATGAAATGTTTAAGTTTTTATTATTGGCTTTAACAATAGAAGATATATTTCCAACTATTTTTTTTGCTATTTCTGGTTTGTTCATAGTATATATATGTATTCCAGGTACTCCATATGAAAGAAGTTCAATTATTTGTTCACTTGCATATGCAATACCAGCATCTTTTAATGCTTCAGGGTTATTTTCATATTTGTTTATTATACATGCTAAATTTTCAGGGATAGAAGTACCACATAAAGAGATTATATGTTTAATTTGTTGTTTATTAATAATAGGCATTATGCCAACTTCTATTGGGATGTTTATATCAAATTGTTTTACTTGATTTTTAAAATTAAAAAATAATTTATTATCAAAAAATAATTGAGTTATTAAAAAATCAACACCATACTTACATTTCTGTTTTAGGTAATATAAATCTGTATTTAAATTTTTATACTGCTCATGTCCTTCAGGATAACAGGCTCCAGCAATACAAAAATCTGTATAGTTTTTTATATGCTTGATTAAGTCTGAAGAATGATTATAGTGGATAGAGGGTAAAATTTCAGAATTAGAATCTTTTGGAACATCACCTCTAAGTGCTAAAATATTTTTGACATTATTTTGTTGTAAACTATATAGTATGTTGTTAATTTCCTCTTTTGTTGATGTTAAACAAGTTAAATGTGCTAATGATTCTATATTATATTTATTTTTTATAAGAGAAGATATTTCTATAGTAGTATCCTTGGTACTTCCACCAGCTCCATATGTTACACTTATATAATCAGGGTTTAAAATAGCTAGTTCATCAAGTGTTTTATAAATAGTTTTTATTGAATAAGTTTTTTTGGTGGAAAAATCTCAAAAGAAATAACTGTTTGTTTTTTGAAAAAAAGTCTTTTATGTACATTAATAATCCTCCATCCTTTGTAAAAAAAATGCTGCTTTCGATAAGAAAGCAGCTGAGTTTACAAATTACAATGGGGGGTAATATAATCAACTGATTTCTTATCTCTCAGAATAAAACTCTGTAGGAATTAACACCGTGTACTAAGTACCGGTTGTCGGGTTTCATAGGGCCAGTCCCTCCACCGCTCGTGATAAGAAAATATGAATTTTAGTTATTATTTTAAATAATTTTTAAAGATATGTCAATATTTTTTGAAAAATTTTTAAAAAGAAATTTATTATAGGTATATTTCAAAAAAAATATGTAGTAATATGTAAAAATTATGCTATTATATATATTAAAACAAAATAGGGTATATTGAGGTGAGTTTATTGGAAGTGAATAAAAGCCAGGTTTTAAGATATTTAGGATATAATAATCAAGCAGTAGATAAAAAAATGGAAGAATTAATAGACAATTGCATGAAAGAAATAAATATATATTCAAAAAGTAAATATACATATAAAATATTTAATATACAAAAAGTAAATGATGATATTAAGCTTTTAGGAAGTAATTTAGTACTAAGGGGGAAAAATATAAAATGTCATTTAAAAGATTCAAGTATGTGTGCAGTTATGGCAGTCACTCTTGGAATTATGGCAGATAATAAAATAAGATGTTATGAAAAATTTAATTTAACAAAAGCAACAATATTAGATGCTTGTGCTACAGCAGCAGTAGAAAAATTATGTGATGAAGTTCAGAACAAGATAAGAAAAGAAGCTGAAAGATTAGGATTTGGAATTACTTATAGGTATAGTCCAGGGTATGGGGATTTTTCTATAACAATTCAAGAGGATATAATAAATGCATTAGATACGTACAAAAATATGGGTCTTACTTGTAATGAAAATTATATACTTCTTCCTAGAAAATCTGTAACAGCTATAATAGGATTTCAAGATAAGCATATTGTAAGTGAAAAGCCACAATGTAAGCAATGTAGTAGTTATGATAAATGTATTTATAGAAAAAGGGGAGGATATTGTGAATGTTAAGAATTTATTAGGCAAAGAATTTATATTATTTGATGGTGCAATGGGTACAATGCTTCAACAAAGAGGATTAAAAGCAGGTGATATTCCTGAAACATTTAATATAATTCATCCTGAAATTATTACTTCTATTCACCAAAAATATATTGAGTCGGGGGCTAACATAATAACTGCTAATACCTTTGGTGCAAATGAATATAAACTGAAAAAAACAGGTTATACGGTAGAAGAAATAATAACTAAAGCAGTTGAGCTTGCCCAAAAAGCTAAGGGTGATAAAAATGTAGCATTAGATATTGGGCCAATAGGACAACTTATGGAACCTATGGGAACTTTAAGTTTTGAGAAAGCATATGAAATGTTTAAAAGGGAAGTAAGAGCAGGAGTAAAAGCGGGTTGCGATTTGATTTTAATAGAGACCATTTCAGATATATATGAAGCTAAAGCAGCAGTACTTGCAGCAAAAGAAAATAGTGATCTACCTGTATTTTGTACTATGACTTTTGGAGAAGATGGAAGGACACTTACAGGTACAGATCCTCTTACTATGGTAATGGTACTTGAAGGGTTAGGAGTAGATGTTTTAGGAATAAATTGCTCTTTAGGTCCTAAAAAAATATTACCTTTAGTGGAGAAAATAATAAAATATTCATCTACTCCTGTTATGGTACAACCCAATGCAGGACTTCCAAAAGTTGAAGGAGATAAAACTGTATATGATTGTACTCCAGAACAATTTAGTAGTTATATAAAAACTATGGCTGAAAAAGGTGCAATTGTATTTGGAGGATGTTGTGGAACTAATGAAAAATATATAGAAGAAAGTAAAAAAGTTTTAAAAGATATTTTACCTATGAAAATTTCACAAAAGAAGATAACAGCAGTAACATCTTCGTCTAAAACAGTTATTTTTGGTAAAAATCTAAGAATAGTTGGTGAAAGATTAAATCCTACTGGAAGAAAAAAACTTAAAGAAGCACTTAGAAATAATAAGGTAGATTACATACTTAAAGAGGCATTAAATCAAAAGGAAGAAGGAGCGGATATTCTTGATGTAAATGCAGGGCTTCCTGAAATTGATGAAAAAGAAGTTATGGTAAAGTTAGTAAAAGAAATTCAATCAATAACAAACATTCCTCTTCAAATAGATAGTTCTAATGCAGATGTAATTGAAAACGCAGTTAGAATATATAATGGAAAACCAATTATAAATTCTGTAAATGGAACAGAGGAAGTTATGGAAAAAATATTTCCTATAGTAAAAAAATATGGAGCTTGTGTTATAGGACTTACATTAGATGAAAATGGAATACCTCCAAAAGCAGAGGATAGAGTAAGAATTGCAGAAAAAATTGTTACTACAGCAAAAAGATATGGAATACCAAAAGAAAATATATTTATAGATTGTTTGGTTTTAACAGCATCAGCACAACAAGCTGAAGTTATGGAAACAATTAAAGCTGTTAAATTGATTAAGGAAAAGGTTAAGGTTAATACTTTACTTGGAGTTACAAATATATCTTATGGATTACCAAATAGAGATAGTTTAAATTCAACATTTTTGATAATGGCTATGCAAAATGGACTTAATGCATCAATATTAAATACTAGTAAAAAAGAAATAATGGATTCTATATATGCTTTTAATGTTTTAACTAATGTGGATAAAAATGCGCAAAACTATGTAGAAAGATATTCAAATGTGGATAAAAAATCAGCTGCTGTGAATAACTTTTCTATGAACGAATATGAAAAGCTAGAGGAAATTGTTATTCACGGATTAAAAGATCAAGTTTGTAAGAAGACAGAAAAACTTTTAGAAACTATGGAGTGTATGGAAATAGTAAACAAGCATTTAATTCCTGTACTTGATATTGTAGGAGAAAAATATGAAAAAGGTGAAATTTTTCTTCCTCAACTTATACAATCTGCAGAAACTGTTAAAGAGGCATTTCAGATTATAAAAAATAATATATCGGAAAGTACTGATGAAAAAATATCAAAAGGTAAAATAATACTTGCTACTGTAAAAGGAGATATCCATGATATAGGTAAAAATATAGTGAAAGTTCTCTTAGAAAACTATGGATTTGAAGTTGTTGACTTAGGTAAGGATGTACCAATAGAATGTGTAGTAGAAACTGCAAAAAAAGAAAACATAAAACTTATAGGACTAAGTGCATTAATGACTACAACAGTAAAAAGTATGGAAGATACAATAAAAGCGCTTAGAGAGAATAAGGTAAATTGTTCTGTTTTTGTTGGAGGGGCAGTTTTAAATCAAGAGTATGCAGATATGATTGGTGCTGATTATTATGCTAAAGATGCAAAACAATCTGTAGATATAGCAAGAAAGTTTTTTAGTAATTAATTTTGTAGATAAAAGTCAAAGTAAAAAGTATAAAGTTGACATATGTACAAAGATAGAGTACAATAATTAAAAATAAATAATGAAACTTTACCAAAGCATAAATACTTTAACTTGGTCCTGTGAGGCCAGAAAGGAGGAAATATGATGGTTTGGTCTTTTTGCCATACAAATCTACAAATGAATACTTCAAAAAAACAAAATATTTTCAATGAAGATATTTTAGTAAATGTATTTTTTGGTTTAGTTAATAATAATGATAAATATAAGGGTAGTAGAGGAATTGAATAATCGATTCTTTTGCTATCCTTTTTTTTCATGAGGAGGTTAAAATATGAAAGCGCGATTAATATTAGAAAATGGAGTAACATTTGATGGATTTGCATTTGGATATTTAGAAGAAAGTGTTGGAGAAGTTGTTTTTAATACAGGAATGACAGGATATCAAGAAATTTTAACTGACCCATCTTATTATGGTCAAATAGTAACAATGACATATCCTCTTATAGGAAATTATGGAGTTAACTTAGAAGATTTAGAGTCAAGAAATCCAAAAGTAAAAGGATTTATAGTGAGAGAAAAAGCTGACTGTCCAAATAACTGGAGATGTGAAATGAAATTAGAGCAATACCTAAAGCAAAATAAAATAGTTGGATTAGAAGGTATTGATACAAGGGCATTAACAAAAATATTAAGAAATAATGGAACAATGAAAGGAATAATTACTTTAAAAGAACTTACAAAGAATGAAATTGAAGAAAAATTTAATGCATTTCACAATAAGGAAGCTGTAAAAAATGTTACAACAAAAGATGTATACAGAATAGAAGGTAATGGAAAACACGTTGCTGTTATGGATTTTGGTATAAAACAAAATATTATACGATCATTTAAGGAAAGAGATTGCAAACTAACAGTATTTCCAGCGTATACAAAAGCAGATGAAATATTAAAAGAAAATCCAGATTTAATATTTTTATCAAATGGACCTGGAGATCCAGAAGATCTACCAGAAGTAGTTGAGACAATTAAACAATTAGTAGGTAAAAAACCTATAGTTGGAATATGTTTAGGTCATCAGCTTTTGGCATTAACTCTTGGAGGAAGTACTACAAAATTAAAGTTTGGACACAGAGGATGTAATCATCCCGTAAAAGATTTGGAAGAAAATAGAGTTCATATAACATCTCAAAATCATGGATACGTAGTAAAAGATTTACCACAAAACATGGTAGTTACACATTTAAGTGTTAATGATAATTCTATAGAAGGAATGAAACATAAGACACTACCAATATTTAGTGTGCAATTCCATCCTGAAGCTTGTCCAGGACCAAAAGACAGTATAGGTATTTTTGATAGATTTCTTGAACTAGCAGAATAATAGTGTAAGTTACTAAAAGTTTTGATAAGGAGGATACGTATGGGAAAGGATAATAATATAAAGAAAGTACTTGTAATTGGCTCAGGTCCTATAATTATAGGACAAGCAGCAGAGTTTGATTATTCGGGAACACAAGCTTGTGAAGCTTTAAAAGAAGAGGGAATGGAAGTAGTTTTAATAAATAGTAATCCAGCAACGATAATGACAGATAAAGAAGTTGCAGATAAAGTATATATAGAACCATTAACAGTAGAATTTGTAGAGAAAGTAATAGAGAAAGAGAGACCAGACAGCGTACTTGCTGGAATGGGAGGACAAACAGGATTAAACTTAGCAGTAGAATTATATGATAAAGGTATATTAGATAAGTATAATGTTAGAGTTATTGGAACTTCAATAGAATCTATAAAAAAAGGTGAAGATAGGGAAAGCTTTAGAAAAGTAATGAAAGATATTAACCAACCTGTTACAGAAAGTGAAATAGTTACAGAGATAGAGGCAGGGAAAAAATTTGCAAATAAAATTGGATATCCTGTAATAGTTAGACCGGCATATACACTTGGGGGAACAGGTGGAGGAATAGCTGAAACTGAAGAAGAGCTTGTAGAAATTTTAGAAAGTGGACTTGTATTAAGCCCGGTTGGACAAGTTCTTCTTGAAAAGAGTATAAAAGGTTGGAAAGAAATTGAATATGAGGTTATGAGGGATTCTTACGGAAACTGTATAACTGTATGTAATATGGAAAATATAGATCCAGTAGGAATACACACTGGAGATAGTATAGTGGTAGCTCCAAGTCAAACTTTATCTGATAAGGAATACCAAATGCTTAGAAGTGCATCTATAGATATAATAAATGCTATAGAAATAGAAGGTGGATGTAATGTACAATTTGCACTTAATCCAGATAGTTTTGAGTATGCAGTTATAGAAATTAATCCTAGAGTAAGTCGTTCATCAGCGTTAGCATCAAAAGCTACAGGTTATCCAATTGCGAAAGTAGCGGCAAAGATATCATTAGGATATGGATTGGATGAAATAAAGAATGCAGTAACACAAAAAACATATGCTTGTTTTGAACCATCATTAGATTATGTAGTTGTAAAAATTCCTAAATGGCCTTTTGATAAATTTCAGCATGCGGATAGAAACTTAGGTACTAAAATGATGGCAACTGGAGAAATAATGTCAATAGGTAGTAACTTTGAAGCAGCATTCTTAAAAGGAATACGTTCGCTAGAGATAGGAAAGTATTCATTAGAACACACAAAAGTTTCAAATATGGATTTAAGAGAACTAAGAGAAAGCGTTAAAGTGCCTAATGATGAAAGAATATTTGTATTAGCTGAAATGTTGAGAAGGGGATATAGTGTATACAAAGTATCAGAAATTACTGGTATAGATAGATTCTTTGTAAATAAAATTAAGTGGATTGTAGATGAAGAAGAAAAATTAAAGAATTCCACTGTAGATGATTTAAGTAAAGAATGGGTTTATACACTTAAGAAAAAAGGATTTTCTGATAAAGCTGTTGCAGATTTCTTAAAAGTAAGTCCAAACACTATATATGAATTAAGAAAAATATGGAATATAAAACCAGTATATAAGATGGTTGATACTTGTGGAGGAGAATTTGAAGCATTATCTCCATATTATTATTCAACATATGATATATATGATGAAGTAGAAGTAAGTGATAAGAGAAAAATAATGGTAATAGGTTCAGGACCTATAAGAATAGGACAGGGTATAGAATTCGACTATGCTTCAGTTCATAGTGTAAAAGCACTTAGAAAATTAGGAATAGAAACAATAATAGTAAATAATAACCCAGAAACAGTAAGTACAGATTTTGATGTATCTGATAAATTATATTTTGAACCTTTAACAGAAGAAGATGTATTCAATATTATAGAAAAAGAAAAACCAGAAGGGGTTATATTACAGTTTGGAGGACAAACATCTATAAAATTAGCTAAGTTCTTAGGAGAAAAGAATATACCAATACTTGGAACAAGTCCTGAACAAATTGATGAAGCAGAGGATAGAGAGAAGTTTGATGCACTTTTAGAAAAATTAGATATAAGAAGACCAAAAGGAAAAGGTGTGTGGAACTTAGAAGAAGGACTAAAGGAAGCACAAAATTTAGGATATCCTGTACTTGTAAGACCTTCCTATGTATTAGGGGGACAGGGTATGGAAATTACTCATGATGAAAAAGAACTTGCACATTACTTAAAAGATGCATTTATAAGAGATAAGAAAAATCCTGTTCTTATAGATAGATATTTAACAGGAAGAGAGATTGAAGTAGATGCTATATGTGATGGAGAAGAAATATTAATACCTGGAATTATGGAACATTTAGAAAGAGCAGGAGTACACTCTGGTGACAGTATAACAATTTATCCTAGTATAAATATATGTGAGAAAATAAAACAAAAGATATTAGAGTATACTGAAAAAATAGCTCTTGAAATTGGAATAGTAGGTATGATAAATATTCAGTTTATAGAATTTAAAGGGGAACTTTACGTAATAGAAGTTAATCCTCGTGCTAGCCGTACAGTACCTTATATAAGTAAAGTAAGTAAGGTTCCAATAGTAGATTTAGCAACAAGAGTTATGATGGGAGAAAAACTTAAAAACTTAGGATACGGAAAAGGAATATATAAAGAGGCAGATATAGTAGCAGTAAAGGTTCCTGTGTTTTCAACAGAAAAGTTGCCAAGGGTAGAAGTAAGCTTAGGACCTGAAATGAAATCAACGGGAGAAGTACTTGGAGTAGGAAAAACTTTTGAAGAAGCATTATATAAAGGTTTTGTAGCAGCTAAGAGAAAAATACCAAACAAAAATGGAGTTATTTTAGCAACTATAAATTCACATGATAAAGCTGAATTTTTACAAATAGCGAAGGAATTTAGCAAGGTAGGCTATAAGTTTATGGCAACAAAGGGAACAACACAGTTGTTAAGAAATGAAAATATAGAAGCTGATGAAATTAATAAAATAAAAGATGGAAGCCCTAATATATTAGATGTAATTAGAAGTGGAAATGTAGATTGTGTTATAAATACCCCTACTAAAGGAAATGATTCAGAAAGAGATGGATTTAAAATTAGAAGAACAGCTATTGAAAGTAATGTTCAAATATTTACTGCACTAGATACTGTGAAAGCCGCTGTAGATATTATGGAAAAGAATATTAATGATGACGAATTACAAGTATTTAATATGGCAGAATAATTAAATAACTGATTAGCTAGTGACTAGAGAGTTACAAAGAATTTTATGTAACTTTTTAGTTACTAGCTTTTTTATGTAATATGTACTTTTGCTTTTTATTAAAATATGTTAAATAAATTACAAATTGTCATTTTATTTCATAAAAATGAAATAATAAAGAAATTTGATATTTGTAATACTGTAATGGTATAATATATTACATATGTATACACACATAATTATAGTAAAAAAATATCAATTATTTTAATTTTAATGTGCAAGTATAACTTTCAAAAAATAATTCATATTAATAGTATGAACATGTCATCTTTTGTCTAACCTTAAAATAAATTCAATTTTGTATCTACATAATAAACATATAGAAAGGATAGGAATAATGTGTCAGTATTAGATAAGATTATATCTTTGCTTAAATTTACAGAAAACAGGCAACTTTTCAAAACTTCTAATAAAGAAAATGATAGTATAATAGAATGTGATGATTTTAAATTTTTACAAACACTTATAGATACAATACCTAATCCTATATTTTTTAAAGATGAAAAAGGTATTTATAGACATTGTAATACTGCTTTTGTAGAATACTTAGGAATAAAAAAAGAAGACATTATAGGTTTTAGAGTATATGATATTCATGATGAGAAACTTGCAGATATATATTATAAAGCAGATAATGAGTTGTTAAGAAATGGCGGTAAGCAAATATACGAAGCTAAAGTTAAATATAAAAATAAAGAACTAAGAGATGTATTATTTACTAAAGCAGTTTTTATTGATAACTATGGTAAAATTTCAGGAATAGTTGGTAATATAATTGATATTACCGAGAGAAAAGAAGCAGAAGAAAAAGTAAGAAGATTATCAAAAATAAAAGAGGCTATGTTAGAAATAAATCATGCAGTACTTAGAATAAATAATATAAATGAATTACTTGATTTGATTTTACAAAAGACATTTAAATCAATAAATAATGCAGATCTTGCTTGTATATTAACTTTAGATAAGAATGAAAACCTAACAATTGCATCATGTATAGGGTATGATTCTGAAAAAGCTAAAAATTTTAATTTAAAATTAAAAGAGTCATTTATATGGCATAAAACAAGAGGGCAAATAGACAAAACAGTCATTATTAATGATATTCAAACTATACTTAAAGATATGTTTCCTAAAATATTATATAATAAAGAGGAAATTAAAGTAGAGTCTAGTATTAGTGCACCTATTATCATAAAAGGCAGATTATATGGATTAGTAAACATGGATAGTAGGAATAACTATGTATATGATGAAACTGATATAGAAATTATGGAGTATATTAGGAATCAAATTGCAATGGCTATTACAAACCATAAATTATATGAAAAAACTATATATTTATCTAGATATGATAAATTAACTAATCTTTATAACAGAAGGTATTTTGAAGAATTAGTTGATAAGTATATTGATTTAGCTGCAAAATGCGAAAAAAATTTTTTGCTAGTAGTATTTGATTTAAATAGATTAAAATTTGTTAACGATAACTATGGACATTTGGCAGGAGATAAATTAATAAAAACTTTTGCAAATGGACTTGAAGAATATATAGATTGTTCTGATATTGTAGCTAGATTTGGAGGAGATGAATTTATCGGAATATATTCAAATATAGAATTACAAGCTTTAATAAAAAAATTAGAGGATTTGGTCATATGTTTTAAAGATAATCCATTGGAGTTTGAAGGGAAAAAAATTGTGTGCAGTTTTAGTTATGGGATTTCTAGATTTGATGAAGATACTACTAGTTATAATGAATTAGTTAGGATTGCTGATGAAAGAATGTATGAGTATAAACAGGACCGAAAGTAACAGTTCTTTTAACTTATTATGGGGGGAATACTTAATGAAGAATGTGTTAGCAATAATGGGAAGTGCTAGAAAAATGAAAAATACAGATACATTATTAGATAATGTATTAAAGGTGTTTAAAGATAAAGATGTTGAAATTAAAAAAGTATATTTAAAGGATTTAAACATATCGCTTTGTACTGCATGTAATTATTGTGGTAAAACAGGAAAATGTGCTATTAATGATGATATGAAACAGCTGTATGATTCTTTTAATAATAGCGATGGAATAATAGTTGCTTCTCCTCTTTATTTTAATACTGTAAGTAGTTTAACAAAAATTATGATTGATAGATGTCAAATGTATTGGGGAAGTAAGTATCAATTAAAGAATTCTTCTATTGATAGAAATAAAAAAAGAATTGGTATGTTTTTATGTGTTGGAGGTTCACCTTATAAAAAAGATCAATTTAATGCGTGTATTCCTGTAATGGATTTATTTTTTAAAGCGATAAATGCAAATTATAAATATAATTTTTTTGTATCTAATACTGATAAAGAGAAAATTTGTGATAGAGAAGATATATTAAAGAAAGCATATGAAGTGGCAAATGAATTTTTTAATGATTTATAAAAAATAATATTATAAAGTATAAGTAGTGTAATTTGAAGTATATAAGCGCATATTTATCATTGTTATAAAATTAACAAAATGAACAAAAAAATATAAATGTTCTTTTTGTTGAAAAACTTAATTTCATTTAATACAATCCTATATGTTAGAACATTAATAATTTTATATTAGGTAATACTAATATTTAATTAAATTGATTAGGAGGAAATTAAATGAAAAAAATTTGCATGTCATTTTTAATAGCTATTATTACTATATTTTCAATAACTGGTTGTGCAAAAAAACAGGTAAGTGAAGAGAAAAAGACAATAAGTGGTACAAAAACTATGAAAGTAGCAGTTATGCCAAGTGATGCTTCAGTTCCTGTTATCATTGCAAAAAATAATGGATATTTTAAACAAGAAGGTATAGATGTAGATGTAAAACTATTTAGAAGTGCAAAAGATAGAGATAGTGCTCTTCATACTAATAATATGAATGGAGCTATATATGATTTGTTAACAGCTACTTTATCCAATGATAGTGGATTTAATATAAAAGCTACATCATTAACAAATGGTAGTTTTAAGATGGTAGGTAACGTAAATTCAGTTAAGGATTTAAAAGATAAAAGCATAGGAATATCTAAAAATACTTTAATAGAATATTATACAGATAAAATATTAGAAGAAAATAATATGACTGAAAAAGATGTTAAAAAAATAGAAATACCACAAATACCTGTAAGATTAGAAATGTTAAAAAATAAAAAAATAGACGCAGCTACTCTTCCAGATCCTCTTGCTACACTTTCAATAGAGCAAGGTGCTAAGCTCTTGAGTAGTTCAGAAGAACTAGGATTAAATATAGGTGTAGTTATATTTAATGAAGATTATATTAAAAAACATGAAGAAGAAATAAAAGCATTTTATCGTGCTTACAATAAAGCTGTAAGTTATTTAGAAAAAGAACCTACAGAAAAATATGTAGATGTACTTATAAAAGAACTTGGTTTTCCTAAAAATATAAAAGATACTATTAAATTACCAAAGTATACTAAAGCTAAAATTCCTTCAAAGAAAACGGTTGAGGATGTAATAGAGTGGCTTTCTGAAAAAAAATTGATTAAAAAATCATTAAAATATTCTGATGTAGTAGAGGATAAATTTGTGAAATAAATTAACTTTTAAAGTTAATAAATCTGGACTACTATAAATGATATTTAATACTTTTATACTTTGATTTTTTATGATAATATATCACTATATAACTTATCAGTGGTTATCTTAGTGATAATCTACGTTCAAATATTTAGAGAATAATCTTTAGATATTTGTTGTATAAAAAAATAATAACCTAACAGAGAAGAAAAGCTGATCTGAAAGGGAATTAGATATAAGTAAAATTTACTTTGGATAATGTCTAAAGTTTATTTGATATGTTTTCTAACTTTCCTTTATAGGAAAGTTTTTTTATTGGTAGCATTGTAAAAAATTTAACATAGTTGGTTATAAAAATGTTATTTTTAAGGAGGAATTTAAAATGAAAAAAATAGCAGTTATAAGTGCTATTTTAGAAGAGCCTGAAAAATGTCAAAAAGAGTTTAATGAAGTTGTAGCTAGTTTCAAGGGAATAATAAGAGGAAGAATGGGAATACCATTTGAAGAAGGAATTTCAGTAATTTCCATTACAGTTATAGGAGAATTAAATGACATAAATAGTTTAACAGGTAAGCTTGGAAATATTCCTCATGTTTTAGTAAAAACATCAATATCTAAGAAGGAAATAAGTGTATGAAAAAGTTAATTGATAAATTATTTAAAGAAAATTATTTAAATGGTCAAGAATTATTAGAATTGCTTAATAATATTACTGAGGAATCTAAAGAATATCTTATGCAAAAAGCTCACGAAACAAGTATTAATACTTATAGTAATAAAGTTTTTATGAGAGGATTAATAGAATTTACTAACTATTGTAAAAGAAATTGTGTTTACTGTGGTATAAGGGCTTCAAATAAAAATGCAGATAGATATAGATTATCTCTTGAAGAAATTTTATATGTTTGTGATATGGGAGATAGGCTTGGATATAAGACTTTTGTTCTCCAAGGGGGAGAAGATGATTATTATACTGATGATAAGATTGTTGAAATTGTAAGTGCTATTAAAGAAAAGCATCCAAATTCCGCAGTAACTCTTTCGATAGGAGAAAAGTCTTATGAAGCATATAAGAAATATTATGATGCTGGGGCAGATAGATATTTATTAAGACATGAAACAGCATCAAGAGAATTGTATAAAAAACTTCATCCTAATGCAAGTTTTGAAAATAGAATTCAATGTTTATGGAATTTAAAAGACATTGGATATCAAGTGGGTTCTGGGTTTATGGTACAACTTCCAGGACAAACTAATGAAGATTATGTAAAAGATTTGTTGTTTTTAAAGAAACTTAGTCCTCATATGGTTGGAATCGGACCATTTATTTCACACAAGGATACTCCATTGAGAAAAGAAAAAAATGGAACAGTAGAAGTAACTACTACATTACTTTCAATTATAAGATTACTCTTACCAGACGTATTATTACCAGCAACTACGGCGTTAGGTACTATAGATCCACTTGGAAGAGAAAAGGGATTAAAGGCAGGGGCAAATGTTGTAATGCCTAATTTATCACCAATATCAGTGAGAAAAAAATATTCATTATATGATGGTAAAATATGTACCGGAGATGAGGCAGCAGAATGCAGAAAATGTATAGAAGGAAGAATAAATAAAGCAGGCTTTACCGTAGATTTATCAAGAGGAGACAATATTAACTGGAGGAGGAAATAGTGATGTTTATAAATCATGAGTATATTGAAAACTTGCTAGAGGAAGCTAAAAGAGCTACTAAGAAAGATATACAAGAGGTACTTGAAAAAGCCAAAAAGAAAAAAGGATTATCTCATGAAGATATAGCAATTTTGTTACAAATTGAAGATGAAGAGCAATTAAGGGAAATGTATAAAATAGCAGGTGAGATTAAAGAATCTATTTATGGAAAAAGAGTAGTTATTTTTGCACCACTATATATAAGTAACTATTGTGTAAACAACTGTCTTTACTGTGGATATAAAAAATGTAATGAGTTTAAAAGAACAAAATTAAATAGAAAACAAATTCAACAAGAAGTAAAAATATTAGAAAAAATGGGTCATAAAAGGTTAGCGCTTGAAGCAGGAGAAGATCCAGTAAATTGTGATATAGATTATGTTTTAGATGCAATAGATGCTATATATTCAACACAAAATGAAAATGGTGTTATTAGAAGAATAAATGTAAATATTGCAGCAACAACTGTAGAAAATTATAGAAAATTAAAAGCGGCTAAGATAGGAACATATATTTTATTTCAAGAAACATACCATAAACCAACTTATGAAAAAATGCACCCAAGATGTTTAAAAGGAGATTATGAATATCATCTTTACGCTTTTGATAGAGCTATGGAAGGTGGAATAGATGATGTTGGTGGAGGAGTATTGTTTGGACTTGCAGATCCTAAATTTGAAGTATTATCACTTATGATTCACAATGAACATTTAGAGAAAGAACATGGTGTAGGATTTCATACAATATCTGTTCCAAGACTTAAAAAAGCAGAAGGTATGAATTTGAGCATGTTTCCACATTTAGTAGATGATGAAACATTTAAAAAGATAGTGGCTATTATAAGAATAGCAGTACCATTTACAGGTATTATATTATCTACAAGGGAAACAGCAGAAATGAGAAAAGAAGCATTAAGATATGGTGTATCTCAAATTAGTGCAGGTTCATGTACTGGAGTTGGTGGTTATAAGGAACATGAAGATGGTAGAAGTGTTGATCAATTTGATTTATCAGATCATAGAAGTCCTATTGAAATATTAAATGAACTAATTGATGATAAATATATACCAAGTTATTGTACAGCATGTTATAGAAAAGGAAGAACTGGCGATAGATTTATGAGACTTGCAAAATCAGGACAAATTCAAAATGTATGTGGTCCTAATGCTATGATGACTTTAATGGAATTTGTTCTTGATTATGGTGATGAAGAATTATATAAAAAAGCTGAAGATTTAATACGTGAGGAAGCTAAGAAAATCAAAAGAGAAGATGTGAGAGAATTAGTTCTTAATAATATAGAAAGACTAAAAAAGGGAGAAAGGGACGTTTTCCTTTAGTTATTAAAGTGCTGGGAGGTTAATCATGAATAATACACCTAATGCAAATAGAAAGCATATAGCTTTATACGGAAAAAGAAATGTAGGAAAATCATCTTTGATAAATTCTATTATAGGACAAGATATTTCTCTTGTATCTGATGTGAAAGGTACAACAACAGATCCTGTGTCTAAATCAATGGAATTAATTCCTTTAGGACCAGTTGTTTTTATTGATACTGCTGGGCTTGATGATAAAGGAACACTTGGAGAAATGAGAGTTGAAAGAACTCTTAAAATACTTGAAAGAACTGATTTTGCAATATATGTTATGGATATAAATGATATAGATAAAGAAGCTTATGAACAAACAGTTAGAAGCTTTAAAAAATTTAATATTCCTTATATAACTGTTATTAATAAAATAGACACAGTAAATGAAGAAGAGTTACAAAAGATTAAAAATGGGTTTGAAGATGCAGTATATGTATCAGCTAATAATATGAATAGCATATTAGAATTAAAGGATGTATTAATCGAAAGAATAAAAGAGGAAGATGATGATCCACCAATAATAGGAGACATACTTCCATATAATAGTAAAGTAATAATGGTTGTGCCAATTGATTCTGAAGCACCTAAAGGAAGAATAATTCTTCCACAGGTTCAGTTAATTAGGGATTGTTTAGATAATGGTATAAAAAGCTATGTTGTAAGAGATACAGAATTAAAAGAAGCATTAAATGACATAAAAGATGTAGACTTAGTGGTTACAGATTCTCAAGCTTTTAAAAAAGTAAGTAAAATAGTACCATCACATATCAAACTTACAAGTTTCTCTATATTATTTGCAAGACATAAAGGTGATTTGAATGTCTTTTTAGAAGGTATTTCTAAAATTAAAGAGTTAGATGAAAATTCAAAGATACTAATATCAGAGAGTTGTACTCATAATGTTTCTCATGAAGATATAGGTAGAGTTAAAATTCCTAGGATGTTAAGTAAGCTTATAGGAAAAAAATTAGATTTTGAGTTTAAAATGGGACATGATTTTCCAAAAGATATAGAGAAATATGATTTAATAATTCACTGTGCTTCATGTATGTTAAACAGAAAAACTATGCAAACTAGGATACAAATGTGTAGAGAAAAAGGAGTAAGCATAACTAATTATGGTGTGATATTAGCTTACTTAACAGGAATACTAGATAGAAGTGTAGAGATTTTTGAAACTATACAAAAACACATGTAGATTAAGTTTTAAGGGAAAATATATTCTTGACAATATACAAGAATATTAATATAATACAAATAATTAATTTTTATAATGTAATATTTTAAAGTGATGAAGGAGAGGAAAATATCATAATATTAACTACAGAGAGCTAACAAATGGTGAGAGTTAGTGTTAAAGGTTGATATATATAGTAGCTCCAGAACTTCCAATTTGAACGATTACCAGTAGATGAGGACGTTTGCCTACGATATAAGGCTTAGGGTTCGAATGTAATTAAAACAATTGTGTATTTCTGACCTGAACAATGAGGCAGTTAGTATAACTGTAAATTAGGGTGGTACCGCGATAATAATCTTTCGTCCCTATGAATAAGAATTCATAGGGTGAAAGATTTTTTTTATAAATAATTAAGGGAGGTCAAAAAAGTGAACAAAAGAAAAAAAGATACAATAATAGTTGGAATGGCATTATTTGCTATGTTTTTTGGAGCTGGAAATTTAATTTTTCCACCAGCCTTAGGAATGTTATCAGGTGAAAATTGGATAGTATGCGGTTTAGGCTTTTTCTTAACTGCAGTTGGAATGCCTTTAATTGGAATGATTGCTGTATCTAAAGCAGGTGGAACAATTGATGATGTAGGCAATAAGGTGAATCCTACTTTTAGTAAAATATTTTCTACTATAGTAATTTTAGCTATAGGACCACTTCTTGCAATACCTAGAACAGGAGCTACAACTTTTGAAATGGGAATAAAACCTATATTCCCAAATGTAAATCCTATAATTATTTCAATAATATTTTTTAGTTTAACACTTTATTTTGTAATTAAACCTTCAGAAATCGTTGATAAAGTTGCAAAGATACTAACACCAATATTACTAATAATTATATTTATAATAATAATAAAAGGAATTATCTCACCAATAGGAAATCCAAGTGTTCATATGAATACAAATCCATTTTCTAAAGGGTTTACTGAAGGATATCAAACAATGGATGCATTAGCTTCTTTAGTTTTTGGTGGAGTAATATTGAATTCTATTATGATTAAGGGGTACACTGAAGAAAAAGAACAGATAAAATTAACTATAAGATCAAGTGTAATAGCAGCAATAGGATTAGCTGTTGTTTATGGAGGGTTAATGTATCTTGGAGCATCAGCTAATACTATATTTGCACAAGATATACAAAAGACAGATTTATTAATAGGAATTACACATAATTTATTTGGGAACGCAGGTAAAATTGCTTTAGGTATAGTAGTTTCTCTTGCATGTCTTACTACGTCAATAGGGCTTACAGCAACAGTAGGATGTTTTTTCAACAAATTAACTAATGATAAAATCAGCTATCAATTAATAGTAATTATAACTGTAATATTTAGTGGGATATTTGCAATTACAGGAGTTGAAAAAATAGTTAGTGTTGCAGTTCCAATGTTGGTTACAGTTTATCCAATAGCAATTGTATTAATCTTAATGAATGCATTTAATAATTATATACCTAAGAATGCATATGTTGGAGCTGTATTAGGAGCATTATTGGTAAGTTTATATGATGGTATTACAGTGATGAATATAAAAATTAGTTTTTTAACAAATATAATAAATAAAATACCTTTTGTAAATTATGGTTTTGGTTGGCTAATTCCATCAATCATAGGGGGGATAATTACTACAGTTATTTTAAAGAATAAGTCATGTTTAAATAATAAATTTAAATAAAAATATCTCCTTTACATATTTTTTTAAATTAATGTTGAAAATATATATATGAGATTTATAAGATTTATTATTTATGGATTAGCAGGATGGTGTGTAGAAATCTTCTGGACGGGTTTAGGTTCATTATTAAAAGGGGATATAACACTGCATGGTTGGACGTACATATGGATGTTCCCTATATATGGTTTGTTGATCTTTGCTGAACCTATACATGATAAGATAAGAGAATGGCCAGCAATTTTTAGAGGAGGTGTGTATGCCTTATTAATATTAACAACAGAATTTGTTACTGGTACATTATTATGCAGTATATTGGGGTCATGTCCATGGATATATGAAGATACTCCATATACTATTAATGGAATAATTAGATTGGATTATGCACCATTTTGGTTTATTGCTGGATTGTTATTTGAAAAGCTTCATGATATTTTAATAGAAATGATGAATATAAAATACCATAATGAAATTTAATATATGATATTTACTAAGGGGATGTCCCCTTAGTATTTTTTGCTTAGTTCACGAGTAACAATTTTATCTAGAATTTCACCAGAAGTATATATAATATCATTGCATCCTTTTGTTTCGCTTCTATACATAGGCTTTAGTTCTGCACAATTTCTAGATTTAAGTTTTTCTTCAAATTTATTATGGAATTCTTGTACTAATTCTTTTAAATGATCACTTTTATGAGCTACTTCATTAGTAAATAAAATACCTAAAACTGCCAAAGAACCAGTTAATGCTCCACAAGTATCTTCTTTAAACATTCCACCACTAAAAGGAGCTAATGCTTTCAATGTTTTTTTATCTAAGTTTAAATTATAAGCTTCATTAGCGGCATATATCATTGTTTCAGAACAACTTAAGTCATATCTACTTTTGTCTCTATATTTTTTTATTATTTCAGTTAACATATGTATTCTCCTTTCTAAATAATTAAACTTTTATAGGTAGAGAAATGGACGCTACGGGAAATAATATCTTGAGCTGAAACATTTCATTTCCCTTTGATAGACAGTATTTTTTTACTGCGAAAGTTGAGTTATGTGTTAATAAAGCAAGATTTATAGCATTGTCTTTTTATTGTGCGAAAATTAACTTAATTATATTTTAGTAAATGTAGTAAAATATCGCAAGGTATATTTGCAATAAAGTCTACAAAATAAATAGTTGCGATTTATAATGGAATGTTAAGTTAATTAACCTTAAGATTTTCTGAAAAATAAAAAAAATGATATAAGATAATATAATATTATGGCAAAATATGATAAAATATATAAATATAAAGGTTTATATAATAAACTAGTAAATACAAAATTAATTAGTAAAAGGGGGATATTTTATAATGAAATTTAAAGATTATAAATACGAAAGACCTGATATGAAAGAAGTAGAAAACAAGGTTAATGCTTTAATACAAAAATTTAATGATGTAGATTCACTTCAGATTCAAGATTCAGTAATGGAACAAATAAATGAAATTAGAAGTGAAGTAGAATCTATGATGGAATTAGTAGGTATAAGAAATTCTATTAATACAACAGATGAATATTATGAAAAAGAAAAAGAATTTATGGATGAGAATATGCCAGTTTACGAAGGAATTATATCTAAATGGTATGGTGCTTTAGTTAATTCTAAGTTTAAAAAACAATTAGAAGAAAAATGGGGTAAACAATTATTTACATTAGCAGAATTTCAATTAAAATCTTTTAAACCAGAAATAATTGAAGACTTACAGAAAGAAAATAAACTTGTTACAGAATATGATAAGTTAAAAGCTTCTGCTAAAATTATGTTTGAAGGAGAAGAAAGAAATTTAGCGCAGTTGCAGCCATTTATGGAATCAAAAGATAGAGATGTTAGAAAAAGAGCTTATGAAGCACATACAAATTTCTTTGTAGAAAATGAAAAAAAATTCGATGAAATATATGATAAATTAGTAAAGGTAAGGGATAAAATTGCTCATAAGTTAGGATATAAAAATTTTGTAGAGCTTGCATATATAAGAATGATGAGATCAGATTATAATTCCGAAATGGTAGCAAACTATAGAAAGCAAGTGCTAGATTATATAGTACCAGTTGCTGAAGAACTAAAAAAGAGACAAGCAAAAAGATTAGGTCTAAAAGAACTTAAATACTACGATGAACCTTTAAAATTCTTAACAGGTAATGCTGTACCTAAAGGAGATCCAGAATGGATTTTGAACAATGGAAAACAGATGTATAAAGAATTATCTCAAGAAACAAATGAGTTCTTTACTTTTATGGTTGAACATGAACTTATGGATTTAGTAAGCAAAAAAGGCAAAGCTGGAGGAGGTTATTGTACTTATATAAGTAAATATAAATCACCATTTATCTTTTCAAACTTTAACGGAACTTCAGGAGATGTAGATGTGCTTACTCATGAAGCAGGACATGCATTTCAAGCTTATTCAAGTAAAGAAATTAAGGTTCCTGAATATTCATTTCCAACATATGAAGCTGCAGAAATACATTCAATGAGTATGGAATTTTTTACTTGGCCTTGGATGAAATTATTCTTTAAAGAAGATGAATTAAAGTATAAGTTTACACATTTATCTAGTGCATTAACATTTATTCCTTATGGAGTTACAGTAGATGAATTCCAACATTTTGTATATGAAAATCCTGAAGCTACTCCAGAAGAGAGAAAGAAAGCTTGGAGAGAAATTGAGAAGAAGTATTTACCAAATAAAGATTATGAAGATAATGATTTATTAAATAGAGGAGGATTCTGGTTTAGACAAGGACACATATTCCAAGTACCTTTCTATTATATAGATTATACTTTAGCTCAAGTATGTGCTTTACAGTTTTGGGTAAAAGCTAATGAGAATAGGGAAGAAGCTTGGACAGACTATTTAAGATTATGTAGAGCAGGAGGAAGTAAATCTTTCTTAGGGTTAGTTGAACTTGCTAATTTAAAAAATCCATTTGAAGATGGATGTATAGAATCAGTTATGGGACCAATTCAAAAATGGTTAGACAATGTTGATGATACTAATATGTAGGTAAGTATAATAAAATATATTTAAAAAACTGCAGCAGTTTGCTGCAGTTTTTTTAATGAAATGATTAAATAAACGAGAGATAATAAATTTTTATACGATTTAATTAATGAAAGGGACGGAAGTTATTGCAATAACAGGTAGGAGTGTGTATAGATGATTAGTGACAAAGAATTAATAGAAAAATTGAAGAAAAAGGATAAAAAAGCACTAGATATTTTAGTAGATAGATATTCTAATCTTGCTTTTAAAGTTGCATATTCTGTGCTTAATAATAGGGAATTAAGTGAAGAATGTGTTAATGATGTATTGCTGAAAGTATGGAATTCTGCAGTAAAGTTTAACAAAAGTGAAGAGAAATTTAAAAGCTGGATTATAGTTATAGCAAAGTATACAGCTATAGATTTATTGAGAAAAGAAAAAAAGTACAATGATAATATGTTATTAGATGACAATATTTATACAGAAAGTTCTTTAGTGGAGTCAGTTTTGGAAAATAAAGAAATGAAAAATCTTATAATGAGTGAAATAGGTAAAATGGATGAAACCAATAAGAAAATATGTATAAAACGATTTTTTTTAATGGAGTCGGTAAAGGACATAGGTAATGCTTTAGGTTTGAGTGAAAGTGCTATAAGCAATAGATTATTAAGACAACGGAAAAAACTTAAAGTAATTCTTCAAAAGGAGGGGATGTAGATGAAAATTGAAGAAAAAATATTAGACGTAATTGATTATGTAGATGTAAAAGAAGAAGATTTTAATTATGTGGATGTAGAAATAAACGAAATTGAAAAGAAAAGAATAAAAAAGAATATTAGAAAAAAGATTTTACATAAGAAGAAAGCTAAAGGTAAAATTATAGCTGCAGCAGGTATTTTAGGATTTGCAATTTTTTCAGGAATAATTTTATATAAACCAGCTTTTGCAAAAGATTTTCCAATTTTTGATGTTATTTATGAAAAACTTGGATATTACAAGGAGTATAATGATTATACTGAATATATAGGAAAGTCCAAAAAGAGTAATGGATATACATTTACAATAGAAAAATTAGTTGGAACTCCAAATAAAATTGTATTAGCAGTAAAAATTCATAGTGATAAACCATTTAAGAAACAACCTGATGTGGGATATAAAAATAATTTCTTTCCAAGTGTGCAATATGAAGGAACAACTTGGGATTCGGGAGGTAGTGGTTGTAATTTAATAGATAAAAATAACCTATTAGCTGTATATGAAGTAGAAAGTATGTCTGGATTTCCTAAAAGAGGGAAAATGAAAATAAATATTCAGTCATTTGAAGATAATAATGATAATACATCAGTAAAGTTTAATTTCAAAGTAGATTTTTCTAGTTCTTATGAAAAAACTATTAGTAAAAAAATAAATAAAGTGATTGGCAATGGAACAAAAATAGAGAAAATCAATTCATCTATTTTAGGAACGTTTATTTTTATGGATAATTCTAATAATGATAAAGAACAACCAGTGCTGCTTAAATTAGATGAAAACATATATAGTTTTAACTCTTATGGAAGTAAGTATAAAAAAGCATGTTTCTTCTTTCCTAAGGTTACTTATAAAGAAATGAAGGAAGCAAAAAGAATTAGTATAATACCTATAAACAGAGATTTTAATGAAGGAGATGATAAGTGGAATAAATCAATGGAAAAAATTAATAAATTATTAGAGAAAAAGAAAGTAAGTATACAAAACAAAGTTCGCTATTATAAAACATTAACTTTTACAGACGATACTAAGGGTGAATTTTATAAAATAGAAAGAAAAAATAATAAAGTTAAGCTTTATTTTAAAAGTGATAAGCATACTTTAGAATTTTTAAGTAAATTAGTATTATCAGATTATGCAGAAGATAAAGATAGTGAATCTTTTATTTCAAATCTATATTGGGGATATGTATATAAAGATATAAATACTAAAAATGGATATGTTGTTGAATTTGATGATATAAATGACAATAAAGAACTAGAATTAGTTTTTTTTAGAAGCGGATTGATTGTAGACGGACAAAGTATAGGTAAGGAAATTTATATTAAATAGAGTTAACATTAAATAGAATTAATTATATATAGTGTTATTGTTTACCAATATATAGAATAATGTTAAGAAATTTAAAGAATAAAAATAAAACATGAGTTTTATGCATCTAGCATAAAACTCATGTTTTTATTAGTTAGTTTCTTCCCAACATTCAACATTTTTTAATCCTTTAATATTATTCTTATAGAAAACAGGATCTTTACCTTCTTTTTTCTGTTTAATATAATCTTCTAAAGCATCGAATGCAATATGTGCAAGTTGGAAGATAGCAACTAGATTTATAATTGCCATTAATCCCATGAATAAATCAGCCATATCCCATACTATTTGAATTTTTGCTATTGAACCAAATACAACCATGCCTAGTACACAGAATCTATATATCAACAAGCATAATCTATTTCCTTTAATGAATTCCATATTTGTTTCGCCATAATAATAATTTCCTACAATAGAGCTAAAAGCAAATAAAAGAATGCATACAGCTATAAATGTAGTACCCCAAGAACCAACTTGAGAGCTTAAAGCAGTTTGAGTAAGTTGAATTCCCTCTAACTTTGTTTGAGTATACACTCCTGAAATTAATATAATGAATGCAGTACAACTACAAATAATTATAGTATCTGTAAATACTCCTAAAGTTTGAATTAAGCCTTGTTTAACAGGATGAGTTACATCTGCAGCTGCAGCCGCATTTGGAGCACTTCCCATACCTGCTTCATTTGAAAAAAGACCTCTTTTAATTCCCATAAGTAAAGTACCTAAAAATCCACCAGCAGCTTGTTGTAATCCAAATGCATTTTTAAATATAAGTGCAAATATTGAAGGAATTAATGTTATATTTTTAAGAATAACAAATAGAGCTATTAATATATATATTATAGCCATTATTGGAACAATAATTTCAGCAATTTTTGCAATTCTTTTAACCCCACCAAAAATAATTAATCCAGCAGCGGCAGTTAAGACCATTCCAATTATTAGCCTATTTACACCAAAAGCTTCTTGAAAAGCAAAAGTTATTGTGTTAGCTTGTACCGCATTAAAAACAAGTCCAAAAGATATAGTTATCAATATTGAAAAAAGAACTCCTAACCATCTTTTATTTAAAGCTTTTTCCATATAGTAAGCAGGACCACCTCTGTATCCATGCTTATCTTTAACTTTATAAATTTGAGCTAAAGTACTTTCAACAAAACTTGAGGCACTACCGATTATAGCAATTAACCACATCCAAAATACTGCTCCAGGACCTCCAACGGCGATAGCTATGGCAACGCCAGCTAAATTACCAGTTCCTACTCTTGAAGCTGTACTTATACAGAAAGCCTGAAATGAAGAAACTCCTTTTTTTTCATTTGAAGTTACAGATTTTGAAGCACCTTCTCCTAGTAATCTAAACATTTCCTTAAACATTTTAAATTGAACAAACTTTGATTTGAATGAGAAATAAAGACCTATACCAATTAATAATATAATAAGCACATAAGACCACAATATGTTATTACATGAAGAAATAATCTTTTGTAAAAAAGTTAGCATTAAATTGTCCTCCTTTTAAATAGTGCAATTTGTTTGTTAGTATGTTTTTATTTAATATGTCATTAGCCTCATTAGGTAATATTTTTTTTAAAATTGAGTTGTACAATGTAATGAATAATTATAGAATAGGGCACGAGCGTTATGAAAGCATTTCTATGAAGTATGTAAATCAATAAATATCATTTTTCACAATATATACATAAAATAATGCCTGAAATCAGACATTATTTTATGTAATTGTATCAAATAACATATAATATATCAAATAATTGTATTTTCTGAATATTAATGAAATTATGCCTGAAACTATTAAAAAAATACTTTGAAAAAATTTTTAAAAGAGGTAAGCATGTTATTTATGAAAATAAATTTTCATAAATGTAAATTTATTTTCTAATTGTGAATTTATTTGATGTTAGATATAGTTTAAATTAATTATATATAGTATAATTTAAATAAGAAAACAATAAAATTTCACTAATGTGAAATTTTATTGAATAATTGAATATTGTTATAAATTTTTAAAATTTATTTATTAATGCTTTATAAAGTTATGTGAAATGAAAATCATATATCATTAAAATGTATTTGATTTAAAGGTAAAATAAAGTAAAAAAATTGAAAATTATAGAGGTGGAATAAATGGCAGTTGATATTGGAAGAAAAATAAAAGAACTAAGAATGAGTAAAAATTTAACATTAAAAGAATTAAGTGAAAAGGTAAATCTGTCTATAGGATTTTTATCACAATTAGAAAGAGGTCTTACTAATGTAGCTGTTGATTCTTTAGAAAAAATAGCAGATGCTCTTTCGGTAGAGTTAACATACTTTTTTTCTATACCAAAGAGCAGTAATGAAAGTATACTTAGAAGTTATGAACAAGAGATTTTTCAAGTTACGAATTCTAAGTTTATAAACTATCACTTAACAAATGATATTGAAAATAAAACTATACTTCCAAGACTTGTTCAAATACTTCCTAGCAGCAGTGATGAAGAGATTAATAATTATCAGCATGAAGGTGAAGAATTTGTATATGTATTGGAGGGAATATTGACTTTATTCTTAGATAATCAAAAATATGAATTATATCCAGGGGATAGTGCTCATATTGAATCAAATATTGCTCATAATTGGGCAAATTATACTAATAAAATAGTAAAATTATTATCTGTTAATACTCCAAATCCATTTAAGAATAAAGAGTAGGAGTGAGAAATTATGAGGGGGACTATTATAAATATTCAAAAATATTCCATACACGATGGACCTGGCATAAGGACTACTGTATTTTTTAAGGGATGTCCATTGAACTGTTGGTGGTGTCATAATCCAGAAAGTCAAAATAAAAGTAAAGAACTTATGTATTGGAAAGATAAATGTACAGTGTGTGGTATGTGCGTAAAAAAATGTTCACAGGCAGCGATAGAACTTAAAGATGGATTGTTGATAAATGATAGAGAAAAATGTATAGCCTGTGGAAAATGTGTAGATTTTTGCAGTAATAATGCAAGGGAAATAGTGGGAAAAGAAGTTTCAGTAAGAGAGGTAATAAAAGAAGTAGAAAAAGATATTATTTTTTATGAAGAATCAGGAGGAGGAGTTACATTTTCAGGAGGAGAACCAATGTTTCAGTATGAATTTTTAAATGAGCTAATTGATATTTGTAAAACAAAAGGAATTCATACTGCAGTAGATACTACAGGCTTTACTTCTTGGGATAAGTTAAAAGAAATAGCTTCAAAGGCTGATTTGTTTCTCTATGATTTAAAAACAATGGATAGTAAAAAACATAAAAAATATACAGGAGTAGATAATGAAATTATATTAAATAATTTAAAAAAACTTTCAATTATTCATAACAATATATATGTTAGAATTCCAATTATACCAGGAATAAATGATGATGAGGATAATTTAAAAAGAAGTGCAGAATTTTTAGGACAGCTAAGAATTAAAAAAGTAAATTTATTACCATACCATAAATATGGTATGGATAAATACGAAAGACTTAAAAAGTCTTATAAATTGATAGATAAGGAAGAACCATCAGATGAAATCATGTCAGAAATATCAGAGTATTTTGTTAAAAGCGGATTGAATGTTAAAATAGGGGGTTAGTATCATATGAAAGAAAGGGTAAGAAAATTAAGATGTCAGAGTTTAAATGCTGCTCCATACATTTCAATGGAAAGAGCAAAACTTGTAGATGAAATTTATAAAAAGTATTTAGGAAAGGTGTCAACAGCAATATTAAGAGCTTTGGCTTTTAAAAATATAATGGATAATAAAAAACTTTGTATAAATGATGGTGAGTTAATAGTAGGAGAAAGAGGAGAAAAACCAGCGGCCACTCCAACTTATCCAGAACTTTGTTGTCATACACTAGAAGATTTTAAAATAATGAATGAACGTGATAAGATATCTTTTAAGGTTAATGAAGACGCAAAAAAAATCCAAGAAGAAGTTATAATTCCTTTTTGGAAAGAAAGATCTATGAGACATAAGATATTTAATAGGATGACAGATGAATGGAAAGAATGCTATAATGCTGGAATATTTACTGAATTCATGGAACAGAGGGCTCCAGGACATACTGTAGCAGATGATAAAATTTATAAAAAAGGTTTTAAAGATTTTAAAAAAGATATTAATGAGGCTATAAATAAATTAGATTTTTTAAATGATGAAAAAGCTCTCGATAAAAAAGAAGAACTGAATGCTATGTATATTTGTGCAGATGCTATTATAACTCTTGGAAAGCGATATGGTGAACTTGCTAGAAAAATGGCACAGAAAGAAAGTGATTCCGTAAGAAAAGAAGATCTTTTACACATAGCCAAAATTTGTAACTGGGTTCCTGAAAATGCTCCACGAACATTTGAAGAAGCGCTTCAAATGTATTGGTTTGTTCATATAGGAGTTATATCAGAATTAAATACTTGGGATTCTTTTAATCCTGGTAGATTGGATCAGCACTTATATCCTTTTTATAAAAAAGAAATAGAAGAAGGCACTTTAATTAGAGAAAGGGCAAAAGAATTATTAGAGTGTTTTTGGATTAAATTTAATAATCAACCTGCACCACCTAAGGTAGGAATAACACTTGCAGAAAGCGGTACGTATACAGATTTTGCTAATATAAACAGTGGTGGACTTACAAGAGATGGAAGGAACGGGGTTAATGATGTAACTTATTTAGTATTAGAAGTTATAGATGAAATGAGACTTCTACAGCCAAGTTCAAATATTCAATTAAGTAAGAAAAATCCTAATAAATTTTTAAAAAAAGCTTGTGAAATTATAAGAAAAGGTTGGGGCCAACCATCAATATTTAATGCTGATGAAGTGATTGCTGAAATGTTAAGGGCAGGTAAATCTATAGAGGATGCTAGATGTGGAGGAACTAGTGGATGTGTAGAAACAGGAGCCTTTGGTAAAGAGGCATATATACTTACTGGATATATAAATTTGCCTAAAATATTAGAAATTACATTACTTAACGGTAGAGATTCTCAGACTAATAAATTAATAGGTGTTGAAACAGGAAATCCTATATATTTTAAAAGTTATGAAGAATTATTTGAAGCATTTAAAAAGCAACTTCATCATTTTGTAGAAATAAAAATGAGGGGTAATAATATAATTGAAAAATTGTATATGGAAAAAATGCCATCACCATTTTTATCTATTATTGTAAGTGATTGCATTAAAAAAGGAAAAGATTATAACGCAGGAGGAGCTAGATATAATACTAATTACATTCAGGGGGTAGGTATAGGAACTATAGCAGATAGTTTATGTTCTATAAAGTACCAAGTATATGATAAGAAAAATCTTTCTATAAATGAGATGTTAAACGCATTAAAAAGTAATTTTGAGGGATATGAATATGTGAATAATTTAGTTTCAAATAGAACTCCTAAATATGGAAATGATGATGAGTATGTTGATGAAATTATGCAGTCTATTTTTGAGGCTTATTATGAGGAAGTTACTGATAGAAAAAATATGAAAGGTGGACATTATAGAATAGATATGCTTCCAACGACTTGTCATGTCTATTTTGGTTCAGTAATGGGTGCTTCACCAGATGGAAGAAAAGCAAAAGAGCCTCTTTCAGAAGGAATTTCTCCATCAAAGGGAGCGGATAGAAATGGACCTACAGCAGTTATTAAATCTGCATCAAAAATGGATCACATGAAAACAGGAGGAACTCTTTTAAATCAGAAGTTTACTCCAAAAGTTCTTGAAGGAGAAGAAGGTATAAATAATTTAGCAAGTTTAGTAAGATCATACTTTAAGCTTGATGGTCATCATATTCAGTTTAATGTAGTTGATAAGAGTATCTTATTAGATGCTCAAAAACATCCAGAAAACTATAAAGATCTTATTGTACGTGTAGCTGGATATAGTGATTATTTCAATAATTTGAACAAGGAATTACAAGATGAAATAATTAGTAGAACAGAACAGAGCTTTAACTAATTTAAAAGAATGTAAAAATTATAAAATATATATTTGAAAGGGGAATTATTATGAGTAAAGTTGTTGGTTTTATTGGTTGTGGAAATATGGGAGGAGCTATGATGCGAGGACTTGTAAAATCCAAATTAGTTTCACCACAAAATATTATTGTTGGAGATTTAAATGAAAAAAGGTTAGAACAGGTAAAAAAAGAATTTGGTGTAGAAATTACTACAGATAATAAAGAAGTAGCAAAAAAGGCTGATATATTGATATTATCTGTAAAGCCTAATATATATAAGATAGTTGTGGATACAATTAAAGATTCTGTTAAAGAAGATGTAGTAGTAATAACTATAGCAGCAGGAAAAGGTATAGAAGAAACAGAAGAATTATTTGGAAAAAAACTAAAAGTTATAAAGGTTATGCCTAACACTCCAGCACTTGTAGGGGAAGGTATGGCAGCAATTTGTCCAAATGAAAGGGTATCAAAAGAAGAATTAGAAGAAGCTGTAAGTATTTTTGAAAGCTTTGGAAAAGCTGAAGTTTTAGATGAAAAATATATGGATGGAGTTACAGCTGTAAGTGGATCATCTCCAGCATATGTATTTATGTTTATAGAAGCAATGGCAGATGCTGCAGTACTTGAGGGAATACCAAGAACTAAAGCATATAAGATGGCAGCTCAAGCTGTTTTAGGTTCTGCAAAAATGGTGTTAGAGACAGGAAAACATCCAGCAGAATTAAAAGATATGGTGTGTTCTCCAGCGGGAACAACAATTGAAGCTGTAGGAGTTCTTGAAGAAAGAGGATTTAGAAGTGCAGTTATAGAAGCTATGAAAGCATGTGCAGAAAAATCTAGAGAAATGAGTAAATAGTAAAGGGAGATAATTCAAATGGAGATAAAAGACAGGATAAATAAACTTTTGATAGAAATGAAAAAGAAAGAATTAGATGGTTTATTTTTAATGAGGGAAGCAAATGTAAGATATATGAGTGGATTTACAGATTCTGATTCTTATTTATTTATAACTTGTAAAGGAAACTATTTCATAACAGATGGAAGATATACAGAACAAGCTGAAAAACAGTGTCCACAGTATAAGGTTATAAAATGGGGCAAACCAATAGGAACATTAGGAGATACAGTTAATAAGATAGCAAAAGAATTAAATATAAAATCAATAGGTTTTGAAAAAGATAAAATGACTTATGCTTTATACGAAGATTTTAATCGAAAAATTAAAAACATTGATTTAATACCTACTGTTGGATTAATAGAAAGCTTAAGATATATAAAAGATGAAGAAGAAATTGATAACATAAAAGAGGCTTGCAGAATAGCAGATTCAGCTTTTGAAAAGATATTGAATTTTATAAAGCCAGGTATGAAAGAAAGTGAAGTAGGGTTAGAGTTAGAATATTATATGAGAAAAGAAGGAGCTTCTAAAGTAGGCTTTGACACTATTTTAGTATCTGGTAAGAAGACCTCTCTTCTTCATGGAAAACCAGATAACAAGATCATAGAAGAAGGAGACTTTATAATTTTAGATTATGGAGCTCTTTATAATGGATATATTTCAGATATGACAAGAACCATAGGTGTAGGAAAGCTAGATGATAAACAAATAGAAATTTATAATCTAGTAAAAAAAGCCCAAGAGGAAGCTTTAAAAACTATAAAGGCAGGTATAATAGGAAAAACACCTGATGATAAAATAAGAGAAATAGTAAAACAATATGAAGAGTATTATTATGCTGGAATAGGTCATGGGGTTGGAAGAGAACTTCACGAACAACCTTTTTTAGGTAAATATTGTGATAGGATACTTGAAAAAAATTGTGTAATTACAATGGAACCTGGAATTTATATACCTGGATGGGGTGGAGTTAGGATTGAAGATACTATAGTTGTAACTGAGGATGGTTATGAAAGATTAACAAAATCTCCTAAAGATTTAATAATGGTTTAACTTAACTTTTACACATAAAAAATAAGATTTTTATAAATGATATTTTCCTATTTTAAAAAGTAAAATTGAAGAAAAAATAAGTTATGGAGATATTTTTATGCAATTAAGGTTAATTAAAGAAAAAGAATTTTACAAGAAAATGCTGACTATTGCAGTTCCTATTGCTATACAAAATTTAATAACTACATCTTTAAATATGATTGATACTGTAATGATAGGAAAATTAGGAGAAACTCAAATTGCAGCAGTGGGACTGGCTAATCAGCTTTTTTTTATATTTATGATTTTTTTATTTAGTGTGAATAGTGGAGCAGGAATTTTTATAGCACAATTTTGGGGTAAGAAAGATATAAAAAATATAAGACGAGTATTAGGGATAGCTTTAATTTTAGGAGGAGTGTGTAGTTTATTTTTTTTCCTTTGTGGATTTTTAATTCCGGAAAAAGTATTGAAAATATTTTCTCAAAATGATAAAAAAGTAATTATATTAGGAAGTCAGTACTTAAGGATTGTATCTTTTAGTTATTTAGTTAATAATATAAGTATAGCTTATGGGTATGGATACAGAAATATAGGACAACCTAAATTGCCTATGATTATTAGTGGAATTTCAATAATATTAAATACTTTTTTGAATTATATATTTATATTTGGTAAGCTAGGTTTTAGTCCTATGGGAATAGAAGGTGCTGCTATTGCTACGTTAATCTCTAGAATTTTTGAGTGTTTTTTAATTGTATATGTAATTTATTCAAAAAATCATATACTGGCAGCTAAAATAAAGGAAATGTTAGATATATCACGTGAAATTTTTAATAAATACTTTAGAACTTCAATTCATATAATTGTAGATGAAGGTCTATGGTCTTTAGGAATAACATTTTGTTCTATTGCATATGCAAGAATAGGTACGGAAGCTTTTGCTGCATTTCAAATTTCAAATACTATTCAAGAAATTTTTATGGTTGTAGCTATTGGAATAGGAAATGCTTGTGCGGTAATGGTCGGTAATAATCTTGGTAATAAAAATTTCAAAAAAGCAGAGCATTATGCAAAAAAGTTTTGTATAGTTGGACCGATACTAGGTTTATTAATAGGAAGTATACTATTTTTAATATCTAATTTTATTGTAAATATATTTAGTGTATCTCATGATGTGTCTATACAAGCAGTAAGGACTTTAAAGGTAATGTCCTTATTTGTATGGATTAGAATTTATAATACAGTTATGATAATAGGTATATTACGAAGTGGTGGAGATACAAAATTTACATTGTTTTTAGAAACGGGAACTATATGGTTAGTGGGGGTACCTCTTGCATTTATAGGAGCGTTTTACTTTAAATTACCTATTTATTTAGTTGTAATGTTAGTTTCTCTAGAAGAAGTAATAAAAGCTATTTTAGGAACACCAAGATTGATTTCTAAAAAATGGGTATGTAATATAGTAGAAAGAATATAATATTTTAACGTAGGAGGAATAGTAGTGGAAGTTAGTAACAAGAAAAAAAGTATTTACGCAGATTTATCATTGTTTTTTGTAGCCATAATATGGGGTGGAGGATTTGTAGCAGTAAAAGATGCTTTAGATAGTGTTACACCATTTTATATGATGACAATGAGATTTGGTATATCTACTATACTTATGACTATAGTATTTTGGAAAAAAGTAAAAAAAATAAATAAAAAAGATATCATGTTAGGGACAATAGTAGGAGTTTTCTTATTTGGAGGTTTTATGTTTCAAACCATAGGGCTTCAATATACTACAGCAGGTAAACAAGCATTTTTGACAGCAACTTATGTAGTAATAGTACCTTTTTTATATTGGGTATTCAGTAAAAAGAAACCAGATAACTATTCTATAATAGCAGCATTTTTAGCTCTTGTGGGTATAGGTATGTTAACGGTGCAGGGAAGTTTTCATATAGGTATAGGAGATAATTTAACTCTTATATGTGCAATATTTTTTGCAGCTCAAATAGTTGCAATTGGTTTTTTTACAAAAAACATTGATCCTATAATTTTAACAGTAGTTCAATTAGGAACAGGTACTATATTTTCTCTTCTATGTGCAGTTATTTTTGAACCTAAATTACAACCATTAAATACAAGAGGAATTATATGCATATTATATTTGGGAATATTTAGCACAATGATTGCTTTTATTGTTCAAAATGTAGCACAAAAATATACTTATTCTACTCATGCAGCATTAATACTTTCTCTTGAATCTTTTTTTGGTTCTCTATTTGCGGTTATTTTTTTAGATGATGTATTTACAATAAAAATGATTTTTGGATGTATTTTTATTTTCATAGCTGTAATAACTGCTGAAACTAAATGGAAATTTTTAAAAAAGAAAAAACTTTAAGGTGTGGACAACAGAAAACATATATGTTATAATATTTATTATGCCATTTAATAAATAATTTTATAAAAAACTAATTTTAAACTTGTTTATGTAATATGAATTAAATAAACACATAAGAAATTGGATATATTGATAAAGTATGAAATAATATTTTATAACTTGATTATTCAGAAACGATATTCTTGTGAATATCGTTTTTTTATTAGTTTAATTATTAATTTGCAAATATTATAAACATAACTAAATTTTTATTAAATAAATATTTAAATTATATAAATAATAAAGATATAAGATACACTAAAAACTATTATAGGAAGGAAATATAATATGGAAAAAATTAAGTTTAAAGAGTTAAATTTATCACCAGAAATAATAAGAGCAATAACAGATATGGGATTTGAAGAACCATCTCCTATTCAAGCAAAATCAATACCATACATCTTAGAGGGAAGAGATGTAATAGGTCAAGCACAGACTGGAACAGGAAAAACAGCAGCTATCGGAATTCCAATTTTAGAAAAAGTAGATTCTGAAAGTAATGAAGTTCAATCACTTGTTTTATGTCCTACAAGAGAACTTTCTATTCAATTTGCAGAAGAACTTAAAAAACTTTCTCGATATCAAGAAAACATTAATATTTTAGCTATATATGGAGGTCAACCTATAGAACGTCAAATCAAGGCATTGAAACGAGGAGTTCAAGTAGTAATTGGTACACCAGGAAGAGTTATGGATCATATGAGACGTAAAACATTAAAAATGCAAAATGTAAAAATAATGGGATTAGATGAAGCGGATGAAATGCTTGATATGGGTTTTATAGAGGATATTGAGACTATACTTAAAGAAATACCAAAAGAAAGACAAACAATTTTATTTTCAGCAACTATGCCTAAAACAATTTTAGATATAACTAAAAAATATCAAAAGGACCCACAAATTATAAAGGTAGTACATAAACAACTTACAGTTCCTAATATTGAACAAAAATATTTTCAAGTTAAAGAGAAAAGTAAGCTAGAAGTATTAACTAGATTAATAGATATGTATAACCCAAAATTATCAGTAGTATTTTGTAATACTAAAAGAAAAGTAGATGAGTTAGTTATACAGCTTCAATCTAGAGGATATTTTGCGGATGCACTTCATGGAGATTTAAATCAACGTCAAAGAGATAGAGTTATGAATAAATTTAGAAATGGTACTGTAGAGATATTAATAGCAACAGATGTAGCAGCTAGAGGTATTGATGTAGATGACGTTGAAATTGTATTTAATTATGATTTACCACAAGATGAGGAATATTATGTTCACAGAATTGGAAGAACAGGAAGAGCAGGAAGAACGGGAAGAGCTTTTTCATTTGTTTCAGGTAGAAGTATTAGAAAATTAAAAGAAATAGAAAAATATGCTAAGACTAAAATTACTCGTCAAGAAATTCCAACAATTAAAGATGTAGAAGAAATAAAAATAAACTCATTTATGGAAAACGTAAAATCTGTTATAGAGGATGGACATTTAGGAAGATACATTAATTATATAGAAAAAATGACAGAAGAAGATTATACAGAAATTGATGTAGCAGCAGCTCTTCTAAAAATGAGTATAAATAATGAAAAGAGTAATACTGAAAGTGAAGATATAGACGAGAGTGATGATTTAGAAAATACAGGTGCAGAACAAGGAATGGTTAGACTTTTCATAAATGTGGGAAGAAGACATAAGGTTAGTGCAAGAGACTTTATAGGAGCTATAGCTGGTGAAACAGGTATTAGAGGTAAGGTTATAGGAAAAATAGATATTTATGATAAATTTACTTTTGTAGAGGTTCCAAAAGAGAATGCAAAAGATGTTTTAAAAGTGATGAAAAATAATAAAATAAAAGGAAATAAAATAAATATAGAACCAGCAAATTCAAGATAGGTTATTTTAAGAAAATCCAGTTAAGCAAATTTTGAAATATATTATAATATAGTAGTATTGATGCATAGTATAGAATGTATAAGTAATTTATTAGGAATGATAAGAATGTTACCAATTAGTTATATTGTTAAACCTGGTGATAGTCTATATTCTATATCTAGAAAATTCGGTACTACTATAAAACGTATAAAGGAATACAATAATTTAGAGAGTAATATGATTTATCCAGGACAGAAGTTATATATTACTGCTATATTTTATACTGTTCAACCTGGAGATTCACTTTATTCAATTGCAAAATTATTAAATACAACAGTAAAAAGTATAGTAAAATTAAACAACTTAAATTCAATCATTTTGTTAATAGGTAAGCCTTTAAAAATACCTTTTTATACAGAGGTTGTAGTGGGAGTCAATAATGGAAATATTAGAAGTGGCCCAGGGAAACAATATCCTGTGGTTGCTAAAATGTCAAAAAAAGCTAGGTTGCCTGTAGTAGCAGTAAGAGGAAAATGGTATAAAGTTAGACTTTTTAATGGTGATATAGGTTGGATTTCAGATAGTATTGTTCAATTTAAAACATATGGAGCAAGAAAACCTATTTCTAGTATATTAGGATATTATACTACTGAAGAAGGACCACAATTACCTAGTTCTTATGATTCATTTGTAAATAATAAATATAATATTTCGGAATTAGGGCTGTTTATGTTTAGAATAGATCCTAAAGATCCTACACAGATAGAAAAATTTGGTGAGTTTACAGATCAATATGTAAAAAATTTAGTTTTTATAGCTCACACAAATAATATAAAAATTATGCCTACAGTTCACAATCTATTATATAAGAATGGAGGAACTGAACTTGCTAGAGAATTAGTTAGTCAAATGGTTTCTACTAAACAAAACCGTCAAACATTTATTAATAGTGTAATAGCTTTAATAGAAAAATATAATTTCGATGGTGTAAATATGGATATAGAAGATGTGAATATAGAGGATAGTGAAAATTTAACTAAGTTTTATACCGAACTTGGAAGAAGACTTCACCAAAAAGGGTACTATGTTTCAGCAGCATTACCATCTAGAATAAGTGATAAACCTTTTAATCCATTTTCTGATCCTTTTGATTATGAAAGGATAGGAGAGGCATTAGATGAAGCAGTTATAATGCTTTATAATGAACACGGATGGCCTGGAAGTGGGCCAGGACCAGTAGTTTCAATAGGATGGATGGAAAGAGTAATAAATTATACAGTAACAAAGATTGACAGGGAAAAAATAGTGGCAGCAGTTTCAGTATTCGGATTTGATTTTAATTTAACTACAGGTAAGAATAATTATGTTACTTATTCAAAGGCGGTAGATTTAGCTAAAAAGTATAATAAAGAAATAATATTTGATGAAAAAACTCAAACTCCTACATTTTCATATACAGATGAAAATGGTAATGAACATGAAGTTTGGTTTGAAGACACTAGAAGTATAAAAGCAAAAATTAAGAAAGCATATGAATTGGGAATTAAAGGAGTAGCACTTTGGAGACTTGGTATGGAGGATCCAAAGATTTGGGATATGATACAAAGTGATATAGTGGTTTCTAAAAAGTAAGAATAGAGAACTTTGTTCTCTATTCTTACTTTTTATATTTCTATTGTTGTTCCAGTAGAGTTTATAAAAAAATTATTACACTGCTTTTTAAACATTTTAACAGCTGTTTCTCCTGTACAATGAGATACACCTATAAGTTCAATTCCTAATTTTTTAAAGTGTTTAATAGTTGCTTCAATTCTAGATTTATCTGCTTCTACAAGATGAGTTCCTCCAATGACACCGTAAATTTTTTTATTTGTTCTTTTTCTGATTGTATCAACTATGTTTATAATTCCTGGATGAGAACAACCTGTTAAGATAAGAAGACCTTTTTCTGTGTCTATAGCTAAAACTATTTCATCTTTAAAAGTATCAGTAACATAGTTATTATTAATTTTAACTTTCATATTCGGATTTAATTTTTCAATTTCATTAGTTTTTTCAAAATTAGTAAATATATAAATAGATGAAGAGATTTTTATTATATTTGAATCTACAAAATTAACTTCTAAACCTTTATTTTCTATGAAATCTTTATCAAAGTCTATTCCTATATATTTATATGTATCGGTATTATCTGAAAAATCAAGTTTTTTATTATTAGCATAATAATGATATTTATCCATATTATCAAAAAAGTATTCACTTACATAAAATTTAGGTTTTATATTAAAAGCATTCAAAAATTTTTTTACACCACCACAATGATCATAATGAGCATGGCTAAGTATTAAATAATCCACTTTTTTTAAGTCTACATTTAATTTTTTTGCATTTTCGATGAAGTCACCTGTTTTACCAGTATCAAAAAGAATAGTACTTTCTGGTGTTTCAATAAACATAGATAAGCCATGTTCATTGGTTAAAGATTTATTTTCTCCTAATGAATTTTCTATTAAAGTTGTTAATTTCAAGGGAATCATCTCCTTATGCAAAATTTATTCCATCCAATTACAGCAGCACCAATTGCCCCAGCAAATTGAGAAAATTGAGAAGTATGTATTTGCTTATTTAATTTTTTACTTAAAGCATTTGCTATTTCATTACTTTGAGCAAGTCCCCCAGTAAATAAAATTTCATCAGTTACATTTAATTTATTTACTAGTGTAGAAGTTTTATTTACTATAGAGCTAATTATTCCTGCAGCCACAGATTCTTTGGAAGCACCATTAGCTAAAAGACTTATAACTTCTGATTCAGCAAATACAGTACACATGCTTGTAATGGATTGAGGTTTAGCATTTTTAGTAAGTGTATCTAAATCACTTATGTCAGAACCTAATAAATTTATCATTACTTCTAAAAATCTACCAGTACCAGCAGCACATTTGTCATTCATCATAAAATCTGTTACATTGCCATCTACATCTATACTGATAACTTTACTGTCTTGCCCACCAATGTCAATGATAGTTTTAGTATTAGAATTTAAAAAGTGTGCTCCTTTAGCGTGACAGGTTATTTCAGTTATAGTTTTATCTGCAAACGTAATAGCTACTCTTCCGTAACCAGTAGCTACAATTTTTACCTCTTCTCTTTTAGCATTTACTTTCTTAAGCAGTGTATCTAATACGTTTTCACAAGTTTTCTTAGGACTCCAGCCTGTTGGTACTATAACATAATCAAGGATTTTATTATTTTTATACAGTACCCCTTTAGTTGCGGTAGACCCTGAATCAATTCCTATAGAATACATAAGTAGTCCTCCTTACATCTTAAAGTTAAAGCATTTCTATAAATGCAGATATACGAGTTTTAAGTTGGCCTATATCGGATTCAGAATAATCAGTTTCTAAACTCATATAAGGTATTTCTTTTTTTGTAGTTACAAATTCTTTAATTCGTTTAGTCTCTACATTATAAGTATGACAAGCTTGAAGAATCATGTCAATTACTCCATCAATTTTATATTGGTCAATTAATTTTGATAATAAGTCTATTCTGTTATCATTAGGAGATATACAAGAACAACCTATATTGAGGTAATTTTCAGTTAGGGCATCTATGACATTTTTATTTTCATCAACTAATCTATATTTAGATTTTATTCCACTACAATTTTCAAAACAAACAACAATGCCACCATTTTCCTCTACTAATTTAACTATTTTTTCTGTAGCTTCTCCTATAGGGCAACCAGTTATAAGTATTCTAGGTGTATTTTCTGAGATTTTATGTTTCTCATTTTTATATTTTTCTTTGATGTTGTTTATTAATTTTTTTATATCTTTGTTTTGTTGTTTTTTATCTATTGTAAATTCAGTACCATGAAGTACTTTGATCATTTCAAGTCCAGTGATTGGAGGAGGGCAAAGTGTGCTTAATTCATAAAATTCTTTTAAAATACGTCTTTCTTCATTTCTGAGTTGTATAGCTTTTTTAATATCATTTTCTGTTATTTTAACATCAAGTTGATTTTCAAGTGATTTTTTTAAAGCAAGCATTTCGTTACTCCATAATTCCATTGACCTATCATGGTCTATAGTTTGTGGAAGCTGCATAATATGCATTGGTTTTAGTTTGCTTAGATATTCATACATTTTCTTTTTGCCATCACAAGTAGTTTCACCTACAATCATATCTGAAAAATAGAAATAAGGACATTTATTTGTTATTCCAAAACCATAACTTGATTTAATAAGTGGACATAAATTTCGTGGTAAATCTCTTTCAGCATCTGATATAGGTTCTTGGCTTCCACCACATAGAGAGATAGGAATTGCATCAGCAGCCATGATAAGTTCATAAGGGGTAAAAGCACAAAAAGTTCCTACTATTTTTTTGCCAGTTTCTTTTAAATTTTTTATTTTTATAAATCCATTTTTTCTTGCTTCACTAAATTCATTAAATATTTCAGGAAAATCGTTCATAAGTTGTCACTCCTTTATTTTTATACTTTTATTGTATTTGATTTTATAATTCAAAACTGCCACAATAGATAAAAACTATAAATAGAGGCAAAATCATTATTTTTTCTTATAAAACAGTATTTAAGAAACAGTTGAAATTTTAGAACAAATTATTAACTTTTACTTGAAATAATATTGATAAAGGTGTAAAATTAATAAGATGTAAATTTTATTGATAAAAGTTTAAAATTAATTTTTATCTCTAAGGTTAATTTAAGAAGTATGGAGGAATTAAAATGAAAAAAGGTACAGTTAAATGGTTTAACAAAGAAAAAGGATTTGGATTTATCGAAGTAGATGGAGAAAATGATGTATTCGTACATTATTCAGCTATCCAAGGTGACGGATTTAAATCTTTAGAAGAAGGCGAAGGCGTTGAGTTCGAAGTAGTTGAAGGTAAAAAAGGACCTCAAGCTGCTAACGTTGTTAAACTATAATTTAAAATTCGAATGTATAAACGGCATTTTTTAAATGCCGTTTTTTTATTTTTTGGATAGATGCTTTGGTTCTTTATGTTTTGTATGGTAAAATATTTATAATAATTGTAAAAAAAGTATATTTATTTTAAATGGGGTGTGATAGGTTTGAAAATTGAAGTCACAAGACCTTGGATTTTGCTTTTAATTCCAATATTAATGTTTTTAACTATTTATTCATCAAGAAAACTTAAAATAAATAAAATTAGAAAAATCATAATATCTATTATAAGAAATTGTATAATCATAATGTTAATTTTATCTTTAGCAGATTTAAGTATAATTTGGAGAGCTAAAGATATTACAACTATATTTTTGGTGGATTGTTCTGATAGTATGGAAAAAAATAAAAAACAATGTGAAAATTTTGTTGAAAATGCTATTAAAACTAAAAGCTCTAGAGATTCATTTGGAGTTATGTCATTTGGAGATAATGCACTTGTAGATAATTTTATATCTAAAAAATCAGCTTTTTCAGGTTTAGAAACAGAGCCTAATGGTAGATATACTAATATAGAAAATGCACTTATGAATTCACTTTCAATAATACCTAATAATACAAAGAAAAGAATAGTATTACTAACTGATGGAAAAGAAAACCAAGGAAATAGTACTAAGCTTGTTCCTACATTAAAGGCTCAAGGAGTTAATTTAGAAGTTTATAAAATAAATAATGTTAAAAAAGATGAAGTGGCAGTAGAAAATTTAATAGTACCAAAAAAAATTAGAGTAGGCCAAGAATTTAATGTGGAAGTAGATATAAAAAGCACTGTAAACACAAATTCTAAAATAACATTATTTAGTGGTAATACTAAAAAAATAGATGAAAATGTTAAAATAACTAAAGGAAATAATAAATTTATTTTTAAAGATATTGCAGATGTTGGAGGATTTAAAACTTATAAAGTTAATATAGAACCTTCTTTAGATAATGAAATTTCAAATAATGAAGCTTCTACTTTTACTGAGATTAGAGATAAAGCAAGGATTTTGGTTATTAAAGATAAAGAAGATGCAAATGAAGTAATAAAAATGTTAGAAGCATCAAATATGAATTATGATGTAGTAAAAGCAGGAGGAGAGCCTTCTACATTAAAGGGATTATCTAAGTATAAGACTATAATTACTTGTAATGTTTCTGCAGAAAATTTAAGTGAAGGTTTTTTAAATTCATTAGAGTCTTATGTTAAAGATTTAGGGGGAGGTTTTATTGCTGCTGGTGGAGAAAATTCTTTTGCATTAGGAGGATATTCGAAGACATCCTTAGAAGATGTATTGCCTGTATATATGGATATGAGAGGAAAAAAAGAAATACCAGATATGTCTATGATGCTTGTAATAGATAGATCAGGAAGTATGGGTGGCACAAAAATGGAACTAGCTAAAGAAGCGGCAGCAAGGACAGTAGATTTTTTAAGAGATAGAGATGAGATAGGTGTTTTAGCTTTTGATGATAAACAATATTGGGTAGTAGAAAGACAAAAAGCAAAAGATAAGAAGTCAATAAGAAATCAAATTGGAACATTAAGAGGCGGAGGAGGTACTAGTATACTTCCAGCATTATCTGAAGCTTATAATTCACTTAAAGAAAGTAATGCAAAGATTAAACATATAATACTTTTAACAGATGGACAGGGAGAAGGACAAGGATATGATACATTAATTAGTGATATAAATAAACATCACATTACAGTATCTACCGTATCAGTTGGACAAGATTCAGATGTTGGGTTATTAAAATATATATCAGAAAAAGCTAAAGGAAGATTTTATTATACAGATGAATCAACAAATATACCTAGGATTTTTGCAAAAGAAACATTTATGGTTTCTAGAACATATTTAAATAATAAAAAATTTACTCCAATAGTACAAAATATACATCCTATAATTTCTGGAGTTTATGAAGAGGGTTTTCCACCACTTTTAGGATATGTAGGAGCTACACCTAAAAATACTGCAAAAGTAATTCTTAAGAGTAATGAAGATGATCCTATACTTACAGTTTGGCAGTATGGGTTAGGTAAAACAGCAGCGTGGAATTCTGATATAAGTGGTAAATGGAGTGCAAATTTTATAGGATGGAATAAGAATCTTAAATTATGGCAGAATATGATAAATTGGACTGTTGAAAATTATAATAATGAAAGTATGATAGTTAACACTAATATAGATGGTAACAAAGGTATAGTGAATTTAGAAGATAAGAGAGCATCAGAAGATTTAGATGTAGAAATGGAGATAATAGGACCATCTATGAAAAAAATAAAATCAAAGTTATATCCTGTACGTCCACAAAATTTTAGTGGATGTTTTGAAATGAAAGAAACAGGAGCATATATTATAAAAATAAACGAATTGAAAAATGGAGGAATTGTAAACTCAAGTACTACAGGAATTTGTATGCAGTATTCGCCAGAATATAAAATAGCAGATGAAAATCAAGAACTGGATAGATTAGTTAAACAAGCTTCAGGAAAATTTATAAATAAACCTTCTGACGTATTTAAAGGAAAGTTGAAAGAAATTTATGCAAAGAGAAATATTACAACCATTTTACTTATTGCTGCACTTATGCTATTTGTATTAGATATTGCATTGAGGAGAATTAACTTACCATATAATAAATTACAATCTAAGATTTTAAAAGTTAAATCAAAGGTAAAAGAAATAGTTCCAACTAAAAATAGTAATAACAAAATAAAAAATAATGTTAATAAAAATGTGGATAAATATAATGATGAAAAAGAATATGTTGATAACTATAATAATGATGATAACGAAAATCAAAAGAATGATAAAAGTGATAATGACAAAAAAACTAACAATAAACAAACAATTGATACATCTACATTATTAAGAATAAAAAAAAGAAAATAAACTAAATAAAAAAGAAATGTGTTTGTAAATATATTATTATAAAAAGTATGCTAGAGCATTAACGTCTAGCATACTAATTTATTAGACATATACTTTGTGCAGAAATACCTTCTTCTTTTCCAGTAAAATTTAAACCCTCTTCAGTAGTAGCTTTGATATTTATTTGATTTATGTTTATATTTAATGCTTTAGAAATGTTTTTTTTCATATTTTCAATATGAGGTGCCATTTTAGGCTTTTCAGCTATTATTGTAGCATCAATGTTAATTATTTTATATCCAGCATCATTAATTAATTTTTTGACTTTTTCTAAAAGTAAAACACTTGAAATTCCTTTAAAATTGTTATCAGTATCAGGAAAATGTTTTCCTATATCACCGAGAGCAGCAGCTCCCAATAAACTGTCCATTATGGCATGTATAAGTACATCAGCATCTGAGTGTCCTAATAGACCTTTAACATGAGGTATTTGTACTCCGCCTAGTATTAATTTCCTATTTTCAACCAATTTATGTACATCATAACCCATTCCTATTCTCATTTTAACACCTCCACATAATATTATATCATATGTAGAGTATAACAAAAAAATAGATAACTTCCTTATTTATTATAAAATAGGAAGTTTAATATTGAATTTATTGAAATATTATAAATTCATTTTATGTTTTATAGAGTTTATTCTATTAGTATTATTTTTTAGACGTTTTTTACTAAATATTTTTTTTATATTATTGAATAAATATTTTAGGATATTATTCATGTGTTTCTTATGTTTATATTTTTTTTTATTGTTAAAATCAACAAAGATAATCTTATTATTTGCCATTAGCAACCCAACCTTTCATAAATAAATACCCTCATTAATATTATATCACCAAATATTTAAAATATTAACAAAATTTTAAATATTTTCACAAATTATAAAGAAAATTATGACAATTAAATATTAACAATTAACTAACACTAAATTAACAAGTTATACACAGGGATAATGTGGATAATGTGGATAACTTATTTTAAAGTTATGTTATAATAAAAATTAAGTTTTACAGAATAGGAGAGTATCGTAATGAAGAAAAAAGGATTTATTTTATTTAGAATTGTGTTAATAGCTATTATTGCAATGCTCAGCTTAAATCATGTATGGAGTAAGGTAAGTTATGATAACAGATTTTCAAATTTCAAAAAAAATAGTTTATTGTCATCTAAAGAATATAGATCGATTCCTGTGCTTATGTATCATTCTATATCTAATGATGAAGAAGGATTATTTGTGGTATGTAAAGAGGAATTTGAAAAACAAATGAACTATTTGAAAAATACAGGTTTTAAGACTTTAACTTTAGATGAGTTATTTAAATATTTTCGTAATAATGAAAAAGTACCACAAAAATCAGTAGTTATAACATTTGATGACGGGTATGAAGATAATTATACAAACGCATATCCTATTTTACGTAAGAATAAAATGAAAGCGACAGTTTTTGTGGTTACTAATTGTATTGATAAAGGATCTTATTATATGAATTCAAATCAATTGAAAGAAATACAAAATACTTGTATAGATGTTCAATCCCATACTTTAGATCACTCAAAATTGGACAAGCTATCTTATGAAAAACAAGTTAAAGAATTAAAGGGTTCAAAATCTTTTTTAGAAAAACTTCTCAATAAAAAAGTGGAGTATTTGGCATATCCATTTGGTAGGTATAATGATAATACATTAAAAGCTATTGATAAATGTAATTATAAAATGGCATTTACTACACGTATTGGGTGGTCAAATAAAAAACAGGGTTTAAATAAATTAAATAGAATATATATTCCAGGATATATGAATTTGGAACTGTTTAAGAAAATTTTAAATTAAACTGAATTATGTATAAAAAAATATAAATAATATTTGAAAATATACGATAAACAATAGTATAATTTTGTATAGATATTTAATATAGTAAATATGAATATATTAACTAATGTATGAATATTAATACATTTAAAAAAGAGGGGGAGGTACCTTGAAAAGAAAAATTAAAATATTCAATATACTAATTTTAACATTTTTTATTTGTGCAATGATAGTTCCTAAGCAGGCTTTTGGTCAGGATTTTAAAACTGGGTATACAGTACTAGCACCTAGAAGTGACATAGAAGTAAATAAAGTTTGGAAAGTAAAATTTAATATGAGATTGGATGGATCAACAGTTAACAATAATAATATAAGAGTGGTTGATTCAAGTGGTAAAAGTTTAGGTGTAAAAGTTAAATTAGATTCAAAACACGATACAACAATTTTATTAGATTTACCAACTTTAGGATATTATCCAGGGAAACAATATTACTTAATAGTAGAGAAAAGTGTAAGATCTAAATCAGGTAGTCAATTGCCTAATCCTGTAAGTATGCAATTCAAAATAAAAGGACAAGTTGAAGATGGTTCAAGTTATGAAAATTTACCTAAAATTATAGATTGTAAATTAAACACTGAACCAGTTTCTCCAAGTGGTAGAAAAGAATTTGTAATTAAATCAATAAATGGTACTAATGTTCAGTATAGACTGTATCTTTATAAATATACAAATTATAAATATGAATTTTATAAAGAGATAACTAATGGTTATATAAACGGAAGTAATAATTATCAATATAATTATAATAATAATATTGATGTAGGTGATTATAAGGTAGTAGCATATGTTAAAAGGGCAAATGTAAAAGGTGTGCATGAGGATTCTAATACTGATTTTGATAATTATTATACTAATTATTTTAGAGCAGTGAATAATTCAATTCAAAATGCAATTTATAAAGATTATGATATTACTTTTGATGATATAGTACAAAGACAATTTAATTGGAAAACTTCAAAATATTCTTTTGGAAATGTATGGTCTATTGCTAGTAAAAACTTGATAAGATATTATATGAATCCACAAAATTTTATGGATAGTACAGGTAAATACATGTTTATGAAATTAGATCATGTTCCAACTGGAATTACAGCAGATGATTTGAATAGTGTTTTAAAAGGCAAAGGTATTTTAGAAGAAAAAGGACAAGCATTTATAGATGCAGCAAAAAAATACAATGTAAATCCAATCTATTTAGTTGTACATGCTTTACTTGAAACAGGTAATGGAACGTCAACTTTAGCTAAAGGGGTAGTTGTAAGTTATGTTGATGGAAATATTGTAGAACCTAAAAAAACTCATAATTTTTTTGGAGTACATGCTTATGATTCTTCAGCATTAAAAAGTGGTTCAGAGTATGCATATAAGCAAGGATGGTTTACTCCAGAAGATGCAATAGATGGAGGAGCTAAATGGATATCTGAAAAGTATATAAATAGTACAAGCAAATATAATGAGGATAAACACACTCTTTATAATATGAAATGGAATCCTAAGTATCCAGCAACTCTTCAATATGCAACAGATATTAGATGGGCATATGCACAAACTAAATTAATGGTTAGATATTTTTCTGACGAATTGGATAGCAGTGTAGTTTTTGAATTGCCAAGATATAAAAAATAATGTAATAGTATAGATAATATGTTATAATGCTTATAGGTTATTGAGAAAAAGAGGTATTATATAGAAAGAGGGTAGTTGGCTAAAAGCTAACTATCCTCTTTTTTAATTATTAATGGGGGCATTTGGTTTATATTTTAAACTCATTTAATAGTATTACCATATTTTTATATAATATTCACTTAATGATATTAAAATTTTGATATTTATTAATAATTTACAAAAATATGCAAAATAAAATATTGACTTTTTGGGTATATGTTGATAATGTTGCTGTGGAGGTGTTTGATATGAAGGCTGTAGATTTGAAGAAAAAGGGGTATAATTGCTGTGAGTCAATAATTGAATCGGTAAATGAAAAAAAGAATACTAATATTCCTATTTGTATAGGTACTCCTTTTGGAGTAGGGATGGGGGTAGGAAGTACATGTGGTGCTATAACTGGAGCTATAATAAGCATGGGATATTTAAAGGGAAGGTCTAATCCATCAGAAAAGAATGCAGTTTCAAAAGAAGTAAGAGAGGTTTTAAAGGAAGTAAAAGAAAAGTATGGTACTTTAAATTGTAGAGAGTTAAAAAGTAAAGGAATAACTTGTGAAGAAGTAATAGATTATGTAGATAATATTTTAGATAAGTATATATAATTTTAAATCCATCTTATATCAATTGGTTTATTATAATATTTGGTATAAGATGGAATATTTTTGTGTAAATCATAAAAAAATTTTAATTCAGTATTTCTATTAAGTAGAATTTTTAATGTATTAATTTTCTATATTAATAAATAAACCTAGCGTATAACTTTTTTCATCAATTTGTTTCATTCTTTCTTTGGTATTTTGATAGTTTTGATATAATTAAAAAAAATTTTTAAGGTCGAAAAGTGTGGTAATTTTTGTATAAATTAATGGTTAATATTGGTTGAAAACATAGTATAATATTGTTTGTAGCATAAAAAGTTTAATATTTGTTTTTATTATAAGAAAGATGGCAAAAAGGGGGGGCTATATAAGTGGATCAATTGTGTGACTGTATACTTAATAATAAGGAATGGGTTACATATGAAGTTATCTATTATATGAAGTCTATCAATGAAGGTAAAGATATAGCTATAGACAAAGATATTATACAAAAAGGAATTTATGATACAGTAAAATATATAAGGGAATATAAGGAGATTAAAGAAGTAAAAGAAATAATAAGTAGTTCTGTAATTAAAATATATGAAATTATAGAGAATAAAATGAATAAAGGATATTTTATTTCTATGATAAAGAGTTTTAAGTGGTCATTCATAGAACTTGTCAAAAATACAAGCTTTTCAAGTGAACAAAAATATAAATATTATGTTTTTATTGAAAAAATGTTTGATGAGTTTGAAATTAGCTTTTATAAACAGTGGACTAAGGCTAGTGAAAGTGACATAAAATTTAAGGGTTTAGCAGAAACAATGACATCTTCAATATTTATTCATAATGGTAATAATTTTTTATATGTAAATCCTATAACAGAGGATTTTACTGGATATACAAAGAAAGAACTATATGGAATGAAAGTTTGGGAAATAATTCATCCATATTATAGAAAATTTGTAAGAGAACTAGCAGAGGGATTGCATAGAAATAATAAAAATAGAAGTTGTAGTTATGAGATTAAAATACTAACGAAAGAAAATGAACAAAAATCTATTATGGTAAATCGTTCCCCTATTATATTAGGTGGTGAAAAAGTAGTTATAGGAGTAGGTGTTGATGATACTAAAAGAAAAGAAATGCAAAAAACTATAAAAGAAAATGAAAAAAAAATAGAAGGGTTATTACAAACTTGTAATATTGGAATTGAAATTACAAAAAAAACTGAGTTGATTTATTTAAATACGTATATGGCAAATATTACAGGTTATAGCAAAGAAGAGTTATTATGTATGAGCATATATGATATTATTCACAATGATTTTAAAGAAGTATTTTGTAATTTAATAAATAGTGATGAAAATAAAAAATGGTTTAAGTGTGAAATGAAGATTTTAAAAAGAAATGGTGAAGAAAGATGGGTAGATGTAAGTGGAAGTAGGCTAAAAATAGATAATGAAAGATACAACATAGTTTGTTTTAATGATATTACTGAACAAAAAAATATAAACGAAAAATTAAAGCAAAGAGAAGAAGATCATAAAAGACTTTTGGAATTTTTACCAGATACTGTATTAGTAAGGAAGGATAATAAGATTTTATATATAAACAGTGCTGGTATAAAATTATTTGGGTATGAAAATTGCAATGAACTGATAGGTAAGAAATTTTCAGATTTGTTTAATATAGTATGGTGTAATAGAAAAGGGTTACATGATCAAAAATTATTAAATATAAAAGAAAATGTATTAGTAGAAAAAAGAGTGAAAAGGAAAAAAGATGGTAAAGTATTAGATATTGAAATAGCTGAATCTTGTTGTACTTTTCAAAATGAAAAGGTTAGAATTACTATATGTAGAGATATATCTCACAAGAAAAAAATTGAACGATTGAAGAAAAATATGGAAATAAAAACCAAACAATTAAGAGAAATCAGGGAATATGATAAATTAAAAACTGAGTTTTTTTCTAATATGTCTCATGAACTTCGTACACCTTTAAATGTTATTTTAGGAGCAATACAACTCTTAAATATAATGTCAGATAATAGTACTATTGTAGGTAAAGGCAGATTAAAAAAATATTTATCTGTAATAAAACAAAATTGTTATAGGCTAATTAAATTATCAAATAATCTACTTGATATTACTAAAATTGATTCGGGATATTTTAAAATGAAAATAAATAATTATGATATTATAGATATAATAAACGATATAATTAAATCAGTTGATAAATATATACAAAAAAAACATATAAATATGGAATTTACAACTGAACTTAAAGAAAGTATAGTAGCTTGTGATTATGAAATGATAGAGAGAAGTGTTTTGAATTTACTTTCGAATGCAGTGAAATTTACACCTAAATATGGAACAATAAAAATTAGAGTTTACAATTTAGATAAGTATATTTCTATATCAGTAAGAGATAATGGTATAGGAATACCTAAAAATAAACAAAAACTTATATTTCATAAGTTTGTACAAGTAGATAAATCTCTTTCAAGAAATGCAGAAGGCACAGGAATGGGACTTTCTATTGTTAAATCATTGGTAGAGTTACACCAAGGAAAAGTATGTCTTAAAAGTGAACTAGGAAAGGGAAGTGAATTTAAGATATTACTTCCAAATAAAAAAATTAATAAATTTGATAGCAAAATATATATTGATAATTATATAAATCAATGCGCAATAAAAAATGTTGATATTGAATTTTCAGATATATATGCGTAATGAGTAAAAAACAATTTTAGAACAAAAAAATATATAAAAATGATACAAAATGTACCTAATTTAAATTTGGTACTTATTTTTTTTTTTTTATTTTTTTTGTGGGATTATGGGTTAGTATTACGTCTATATAAGTGAAATTAAATAAATTTAGGAGGAGAGTATATGAAAAAATTGGGAAGTATTACTGCAGCAGCAGGTTTTATATTTTATGGTGTGTGGTTAATTATTAGGAATATAGATTATGCACTATCGCTGCAAATTTTTAAATGGTGGCCTATGATTTTTGTGATTTTAGGAGTAGAAATAATATTCTCTGTTAATAGAAAGGTAGAAAATAAAAAAAGCAGATTTAGTTTTTTGGTAATTCCTGTAATTTTAATTTTTATATTAACAAATGTATATTATTCTGTTAAAAATAAAGTAGGTTCATTTATAGATCAAAATATTTCAATAAGTGAACATGGGTTTAAATTTGGTGAAAATTTTAATATTGGAAGTATGGATGATGGAAAACCAATAGATATACAAAAGCAATTTACTTCACAAGAAAGTGTGTTAAAGTTTAATGTTAATAATGCCAAAATACAAATAAAAAACTCAGATGACAATAGAATAAATATAAAAGGTAAAATATATGTAAATAGAGGTAGTTCTATAGATAAATATGATATTAAAGAGAAAAAAGAAAAAGATGGTTGTAAAGTTTCATTTAGAGAAAATTATGTAAAAGGAACAGAATGTATTATATATGTACCTAAAGGATATTATGTAAAAGTTGATGGCTCAAATTTAAAGGTAAATAGTTATGATTTCAATGGTAATGTAGATGTAGATGGATCAAATGCTGAAGTAGATTTACAAGGGGACATACAGAAGTGTTTTGTTGATTTAACTAATGGAAAAGTAAATTTAAATAACAAAATTTGTAATGATGTAAAAATAGATGCTAATAATGGAGTAGTTACAGTAAATACAGAGGATAAAAACTTTAAAGCTTATATAGAAATGGATAATGGAGTTTGCAAAGTAGATGGTGAAAAAAGAATAAATTCAGGAATTTCAAAGAAGATAGGTAATGGAAATGGGAAAGTAAGTATTAAATTAAATAATGGAGTTGCAAACATAAAAAGTGGGGAGTGATTAGTATTGAATGACGAAGAAATAATTGAAAGGATAAAAAAAGGTGATAAACATAGTTTTGTAAAAGTAGTTGATTTGTATAAAAATAAAATTATTTCTCTATGTTATTCATATACTAATGATTATTATGAGGCTGAAGATTTATCACAAGAGGTTTTTGTCACTTTATATAAGAATATTAATAAATTTAGATTAGAATGCTCACTATCCACTTATATTTATAAAATTAGTTTATCAAAATGTATAGATTATAAAAGAAAGAAAAAAGTAAAAAGTTTTTTGGGAGGGTTATTAAATATACAAAAGGTAGAGGAAGAAGATTTGGATGAAAAAAATTATATAAGACAATGTATAAATAATCTTCCACGAAAATTGAAGGTACCTATTGTTCTTTATTATTATGTAGGATTAAATCAGAAAGAAATAGGAGACATATTAAATATTTCACAAAAAGCAGTAGAAGGTAGAATTTATAGAGCTAAGAAGAACTTAAAAATAAAGTTTGAGAGGGAGGATGTGGTAGTGTGCAAGAAAAATTTGATTATTTAGATAAAATTATAAAAGATTCTTTTGAAGATATAGAAACAGATAAAGGTTATGATATACGATTAATGAATAAAATAAACAATTTACCCCAAAAAAATTCAAATAGAGAAAGATATCGTATAGCAGCATTAAGTTTAATGTTATCTGGTTTTTTGATGTTGATTATATATACGTCTAGTTTACAGTACAATATAATAAATGCCAAGATGAAAATAAAAACAAGTATTTCTATGATTGAACAAAATCACAATGATACTTTTAATTTTTTTAAATTTTTTTTAGGAGAGTGATACAATGGAAAGAAGAAGTGGTTTTTTAACTTTTTTAGCTGCTTTAATCCCGGGAGTAGGATATATGTATTTAGGCTTACTAAATATGGGAATTCAAGCACTTTTAATATTTTTACTAATAGGACCATTGTTTAGTTTAATAGGATTAGGTGCATTAGCAGGAATATTTAAATTTGCATTATGGTTATATACTTTTTTTGATACTTTTAATATTGCACACAAAATAGATAGAGGAGAAAATATAAATGATTGTGAATTGTTTTTTAGGAGATATAATGGTTTTCAACATACTAAAACACAAAATGATAATTTAAATAATGATGATAATTATACACATACTTTTAATAAGTTGAATAACAAGAGAGATTTACAAATAATAGGATGGATATTTATAATCTTAGGTGGATTAGCTGTTATCAATAAGGTATTTGAGGGTAATGATATATATTATATGATTAAATCATCTATAAGCCAATATTTTGTACCAGTACTATTTATAGTAGCAGGTATATATATATTATATAAAAAAGAGAAAAGATAATTATAATAAAAAAAGTTTGTGAATTTGTAATTCATAAGCTTTTTTATATTATATTTGACAATAATAAATATATGATATAAAATTTTATATACCTACACAGGGTATAAGGAGGATTATATGAAAAAAATTATTAAATATATAGTAATTTGTGTATTAATTTTAGGAGTAGTAGGATTTTATTACAAAAAAAATATTTATACAAAAAAAGATTCTAATACAATTGAAAATCAACAACAAACGCATACAAAAAGTGCAGGTATGCCTCAATTGCTAGAATTAGGTACAGATACATGACCAGCATGTGTTAAAATGAAATATATCTTACAGGATGTAAGAAAAAAATATGATGATAAAGTAAAGATAACAATAGTTAATTTAGAAGAAAATCCAGAATATGCAGAAAAATATGATGTATCACTTATACCTACATTAGTATTTTTAAATAAAGATGGTAGTGTATATAAAAAGTCAGAAGGATTATTAAATTCTAAAGAAATAGAGAAGATTTTTAAAGATATGGGAATAGAATAGTGTAAATTGAAAACTAATTCATACTATTTTTAAATTCATTTAAGTTTTCTTCATTTATGAAAGGTGATGAAAATTTAAATGTTTTTTTATGTCCACAAGTATCACATATACATTCACAAATATCATAAGGTAAAGAATTTATAATATTTACTTTTATTGATTCAGCTAAGAAGCTTCCTCCACAGATTTCACAAGGAGTTGAATTAATTATGTTATATTCACTTTCTATGTATTTCATTATGTCTCTTAATGTCATTTCAAATCCTCCAGTCATTTAAATAAGTTCAAGAACAATAATATCATTAGTAAAATATATTTTCAAGTTTGTACAATTTAACTTTTATAGATATAGAAACAAAGTTTTTATAAACAACAGTTTTACTTTGATAGAATTAGAATAAAGGAATGCAGTGTATGTATAGTTAAATGTGATATACTATTTAATAAAATTATAGTTATTTTAAATTTTGAATTGGAAAAGCATATATTATTTCAAAAAAGTTGGTTGTAGAATAAAAACAAAAGAAAATACTAGTAAAATGAAGAAAACAGCAAGAATATTTACATAAACTTAATAGAAAGCTCAAATGAAAAATATGAGATTATTGACAAAGAAATGAAATAATAATATAAATAATATAGAACAATTAATTAAAAAGTATACAACATTTATGTTAAAAGTATATATTATATAATATACATATAAAAAATTAGGGGGATTTTAAAATGAAAATTAGAGTTGGTATTAATGGCTTTGGTAGAATAGGAAGAACATTTCTTAGAATAGCAGAAAAAAATTTGAATAAAGATTTAGATATTGTTGCTATAAATGCAAGAGCAGATTCAAAGACATTAGCTCATTTGTTTAAATATGATTCTTGTTTTGGAAGATTTGATGGAGAAGTTAAAGTAGAGGATAATGCAATTATAATAAATGGTAAAAAAATATTGATTCTTCATGAAGATAAACCAAGTGATTTGCCTTGGAAAAAACTTGATGTAGATATAGTTATAGAGTCTACAGGAAAATTTAAAACAAGAGAACAACTTAATGGACACATAGAAGCAGGAGCTAGCAAGGTTATACTTACAGCCCCAGCTAAAAGCAATGCTGAAGATATAACTGTAGTAATGGGTGTTAATGAAGAAAATTATGATAATGGAAAACACAATATAATTTCTAATGCATCATGTACAACAAACTGTCTTGCACCAGTTGCAAAAGTTATTGATGAGAAATTTGGAATAGTAAAAGGTTTTATGACAACCATTCATTCATATACAAATGACCAGAGAATTTTAGATAAAACACATAAAGATTTAAGAAGAGCAAGAGCAGCGGCAGAATCAATAATACCAACTACTACAGGTGCAGCTAAAGCTGTTGCAAAAGTACTACCACAGTTAAAAGGTAAACTTAATGGATTTGCATTAAGAGTTCCAACTCCAACAGTTTCTATAACAGATTTAGTATGTGAAATAAAAACAAATGCTACTATGGAAGAAATTAATCAAGCATTTGAAGAAGCTTCTAAAAAGGAATTAAAAGGGATTTTAGGTTATTGTGAAGAGCCTTTAGTTTCTACAGATTATAAGGGTGATGATAGATCAACAATTGTAGATGCATTATCAACTATGGTAATTGGTGATAATATGATAAAAGTAGCTGCATGGTATGATAATGAATGGGGATATTCAGCAAGAGTTGTGGATTTAACTAATTATGTAGCAGCTGAAATGAAGAAAAATCAACAACAAAACAGAAAAATAGCAGGATAATTCAATTCTATATTGAATTATTATATAGCAACTTTTTTTATTTGAAATTACCTAATATATTTAAATTAAACGTTTACCTCATACTTAAAATAGTATGAGGCTTTTTTTGAAAAAAGAATATTTTATATGAAAAATTACAATAATACATATTAAAAGAAAATATAATTTGAGAGGAGGTAAGTTGGTGAGTGATATAGAGTTTATTAATGATATACCACCTCAGGAGCAAAAGGATAAACCAGGATTAGAGTATATTATGAATCCAAGACCTATCTTTGAACATATTAAATATAAAGCCTCTAATAAATTAGAAAATAAGGTAGCAATAATTACAGGAGGGGATAGTGGTATAGGTAGAGCAGTAGCTGTTCTATATGCAAAAGAAGGTGCAGATGTAGTTATAGTTTATTTAAATGAAGATATAGATGCACAAGAAACTAAAAAAATTATAGAAGAAAAGGGATGTAGAGCCATTACAATACGTGGAGATATATCTGATGAAAAATTTTGTGACAGTGTGGTAAAAAAAACAATAGATGAATTTGGAAAAATTGATATTTTGGTTAATAATGCAGCTGAACAATGTGCTCAAAATAGTATTGAAGATATAACGAAAGAACAGTTGTATAGAACTTTTGAGGTAAATATATTTTCAATATTTTATATGACTAAAGCTTGTCTACCATATTTGCAAGAGGGAAGTTGTATAATTAATACATCTTCTGTTACTGCTTATGCAGGTAATGAAAGATTAATAGATTATTCTTCTACAAAAGGTGCAATAGTTTCTTTTACTCGTTCGTTAGCATTATCTCTTGCAGAAAAAAGAATAAGGGTGAATTGTGTTGCTCCAGGACCAATATGGACTCCATTAATACCTTCATGTTTTACAAAAGAGGAAGTAGCTAAATTTGGTCAAAGTACATCGTATAAGCGTCCAGGCCAACCAGTGGAAGTAGCCCCAAGCTTTGTGTTTTTAGCATCGGATGATGCATCTTACATAACAGGAGAAACTATTCATATTAATGGTGGAAAAATAGTAAATGGATAAATAGAAGCTGTTTATAATTTTTGTAAACAGCTTCTATTTTTGTAAGAATATCATATACTAAAAATTTTTAATATTCTGATATATTTATTGAAATATATTTTATAAATGATATAATAATACTAAACGATAGAAATGAATTATGCGTTAATAACAAGGGGAATCATAAATGAATAATACAGAGTATATGAATAAATTTTCAGAGAAACTTAAATCATATTTTGATATAGAATATGATAAAAAAATATTTGACAGAAAATTCAATATGTTCGCGAAATTTAATCAAAGAACATCAAGATATCTAATACTTAAAAAGGCTGAGTTTTATGCTTTTCAAAATAATGAATATATCTTCTATGAAAATATATACGAAAATATAGACAGATCTCATATCCTTCATATAAAAAATTTCCTGGATGAAAATGTAGAAAAGATAATAAATATAAATAAAGAACATATGTGTAGTATTTTAACTTTTATACTTTGTGGAAATATAGACTTAGATGATGATACTAAGAAAGCAATTAAAAGATTTAAATACTATAAAAGTTTTGCTTTTGGTTTTAAAGGGTGGGTAAATGTAAAACTAATATTCATTAATCCTGAAACTAATGATATTTATACAAATAAATTTGGAAGGGGTGATGTTAAAAAATTATTATTTAATAATTAGTAGTAAAGTTTATAATTTTTTCTAAACATTTTAAAGGGGGTATTATATATGAATTCTCTTTTCTTAATTTTAATTGCAATCATAGTTTTTTTAGTTGCTTATACAACTTATGGTGCGTGGCTTGCTAAAAAGTGGGGAATAGATCCCAAAAGACCAACGCCAGCACACACTAGAAATGATGGAATTGACTATGTGCCAGCTAAGGCTCCAGTACTTTTAGGTCACCATTTTTCTTCAATAGCAGGGGCAGGACCTATAGTGGGACCTATTGCAGCAGCAATATTTGGTTGGGTACCGGTATTTTTATGGATATTAGTAGGTAGTGTTTTCTTTGGTGGAGTCCATGATATGGGATCTTTATTTGCTTCTGTAAGACATGATGGTAAATCCTTAGGTGAAGTTATTGAACACAATATGGGGAGAAGAGGTAAATTGTTATTTGCTATATTTGCTTGGTTAACATTATTGCTTGTTGTAGCTGCATTTACAAATATTTGTGCTAATACATTTGTAGCAGTTCCTTCAGCAGCAACTTCTTCACTACTATTTATGATATTAGCTATTGGATTTGGATTTTTTGTATATAGAAGAGGTGCAGGACTTGGTGTAAGTAGTGTTATTGGAGTTGTATTATTATTCTTATGTATATGGCTTGGTATGAAATTTCCACTAGAGCTTTCAAGAAATACATGGCTTATTGTTTTATTGATATATATATTTATAGCTTCTGTTACACCTGTATGGATTTTATTACAACCTAGAGATTATTTGAACTCATTTTTATTATATGCAATGTTGCTTGGAGGATTTCTTGGAATAGTAATTATGCATCCAACTCTAAAAATGTCTGGTATTACATCATTTAAAATAAGTGATGGGCAACTACTATTCCCTATGTTATTTGTTACCGTAGCTTGTGGTGCAATATCAGGTTTTCACTCATTGGTTGGTTCAGGTACTACATCTAAACAATTAGATAGTGAAAAAGATATAAAACTTGTAGGATATGGTTCTATGCTTATAGAAGGTGTTCTTGCTACTATAGCTATTATAACAGCAGGATATATTGGTGCCGATAAGCTTGGAGTATTGCTTAAAAATGGTGGACCAGTAAACGTATTTTCTGATGGACTTGGTAATTTTATGACAAGTTTTGGTTTACCATATACAACAGGTAAAAGTTTTACAGCACTTGCAATTTCAGCGTTTGCTTTAACTAGTTTAGACACTGCAACTAGACTTGCTAGATTCATTTTTCAGGAATTATTTGAAAGTAGTAAACAAGGAAAAGAAGCACAACCTAAGCCTAATATATTAACAAATAGATTTGTTGCTACAGGAATAACAGTAGTACTTGGTGGGGCATTAACATTTAAAGGATGGACTAAGATATGGCCATTATTTGGTTCAGCAAATCAATTGTTAGCAGCACTTGCTTTATTATCTTTAGCTGTTTGGTTAAAGAGATCTGGAAAAGAACACAGAATGGCAACTATACCAATGGTATTTATGTTTGCAGTAACATTATTTGCATTGGGACTATTAATTAAAGCTAATATTGGTAAAAGTACAATACTGCTAGTATTTGCTATTATTCTAATGATACTATCTGTAGTATTAATAGTTGAAGCTATAAAATCATTTAGAGATACTCCAGTATCTAAAGATAAGAGTTTTAAAGCATAATATATTTATTGTTTATAAAGCTAACGTATTTATTTACGTTAGCTTTAATTTAATCATAGAGGTGATTCAGAGTGTCTGAAGATAAATTAAAAAAATTTTTAGAAGGATTAAAGCTATTTTTTAAAGGTGCAACAGATTTTAATAGAAAATCAAGAGCTATACTTCAAAAAGAAGCTAGTGAAGAAATGGATAACTTTATGCTAATTTGTTTTGCAGAAATTTTAGGACTACCAATTCCTACTAGTTATTATACATTAGAACTTTTACCATATCTTGCAGAAGACATGGAAAGGTGGCAAAGAAGAATGATGGATAGAAAATCTATTTGGGGAGAAAAATGGGGAGACTATGATTTAGATGCTTAATCAAAGATATTACTAATATTAAAATAACATTTTATAACTTAGATGAGAGGTGTTTGACATGAACAATATAGTATTTTTTGGTGGAAAAGGTGGAGTTGGAAAAACTACTTGTTCTGCCGCTTGTGCAGTATGTTCTGCAAAAAATGGAAGAAAAACACTGTTAATTTCAACAGATCCAGCACATTCTATATCAGATATTTTTGAAAACAAGATAGGCAGGGAAATTATAAATTTAAGAGATAATCTAGATGCAGTAGAAATAGATGCAAATTATGAGAGTGAAAAATATATAAATGGTGTAAGACAAAATCTTAAAAGTGTAATAAGCCCAGTTATTGTAAAGGAAATAAATAAGCAGCTAGATGCAGCATCAGTTTCACCAGGTACTCAGGAAGCAGCTGTTTTTGATAAAATGATAGAAATAATTAATGAAAAGATATATGAATATGACCAGATAATATTTGATACAGCACCTACAGGTCATACATTAAGATTGTTATCTTTACCTGAATTATTAGGTATGTGGACTAATTCACTTATGATGAAGCGTAGAAAAGCATTAAAGTTATCACAAATGGCTGAAAATTCAGCTAAAGTAGATGATAAAAAAATTGAAGATGATCCTATATTAAAAATACTCAATAGAAGAAAAGAGCATATGGAAAAGGCAAGAAAGATAATAATAGATGATAAAAAATTAAGTTTTATATTTGTTTTAAATGCAGAAAAACTTCCTATAGAAGAAACAAAAAAGGCTATAAATGTACTTAATAAATATAATATTCATGTGAATAATTTAGTAGTGAATCGAATATTACCAGAAGATATAAAAGATGAATTTTGGGTAAATAAGAAGAAGTTAGAAAAGAAATATTTAAAAGAAATAGAAAAAGAATTTAAAGACAAAAACATAATAAAATTACCTATGTTAAGTAGTGATATGAGAGCAACTAATATAGACGAGATGGCTGAAAAATTTGAATTACAACTTGACTAAGAAAATTTACTAATAATAATTATTAATAAATATAAAAAGTCTCTTGACAATTAGTATTAGTTAAGTATATAATTAAAACATCAAAAGTTTAGAAAATATATTAAAAAAAATATATAGTAAATAGTAGGAGGATTTTATTATGAAAAAATTTGTTTGTACAATTTGTGGATATATACATGAAGGAAATGAGGCACCAGAAAAGTGTCCTCAATGTGGAGCTCCAAAAGATAAATTTGTTGAAAAAAATGAAGAAAATCTTGCTTGGGCTGATGAGCATAGAGTAGGAATTGCAAAAGATGTAGAGCCAGAAGTTTTAGAAGGGTTAAGAGCTAATTTTACTGGAGAATGTACAGAAGTTGGAATGTATCTTGCAATGAGTAGACAAGCTGATAGAGAGGGATTTCCAGAAATAGCAGAAGCATACAAGAGAATTGCTTGGGAAGAAGCAGAACATGCTGCTAAATTTGCAGAATTACTTGGAGAAGTTGTAACAGATAGCACTAAGAAAAATCTTGAAATGAGAGTAGAAGCAGAGCATGGTGCCTGTCAAGGTAAGAAAGATTTAGCAACATTAGCTAAGAAATTAAACTATGATGCAATACATGACACAGTACATGAAATGTGCAAAGATGAAGCTCGTCATGGTAGTGCATTTAGAGGGTTATTAAATAGACATTTTAAATAAAATACAAACTCCCAAATACCCCCATATAATATCAAAAAATACCTGTGAATTTTGAGTCACAGGTATTTTTTATAACTTTTTTTGCCCATTTATAACTTCTTTTGCCCATTGAATGGCTGAATGAAGTTCTTGTTCAGAAGGATGTCCCTTTTTTATAAATAAAAAACCTTCACCATAACATTCATAGTAATTATCAATTACATTTTGATTTTTTTCTAATAACACATTTTTACAACGATTAATAGCTTTTTTATCACTATGTCCTCTCCCAAACCAGCTTATGAAAAAACTAAATGTTTTTTTATCTGTTGTATTTATAGAATTTATGAAATTAATTAAATTTTTGTGCAAAGTTCCACCATAAATACCACTTCCAAGTAAAACTAAGTCGTAATTTTTTAAATTTAAATTGTCATAGGTACTGTTTTCATTTAATTTAATACAATTTATATTTAGATTTTTAGCGATAGAAAGAGCAATTTTTTCAGTATTACCTGTTGATGTGGCATATAATACTACACAATTCATATAAAATCCCCCTAAAAACCATTAAATTAATATTATTATACTATACTTTTTTATTTATTCATAAGTTGGAGTTAATGCTTAAAGCTATATTAATTACAGTAATAGTGTGTTAAATTATAATAAATTAGTATAGTAACTCATTTAATGAGGAAAATAGGTATTGCAGCAGAATATTATTTGAAAATTATGAAAGTTAATAGTTATATATTTACATACTTTTATTTCTATAAATTTATTCAATATTTGTATAGATAATTATATAATTACGATAAAATTAATTATTATCTTATGGAGGGTGTCCTAACGTTTAAATTAGTTATTTGGGATATGGATGGAGTAATGGTGAGAAATAAGAAAAAATGATATACTAGTAAATTTAAATATGATAGTTAGTCCAGTAGTTAATATTATAGCTGCTGGACTTTTTTATAATTTTTAACCAAAGTGAAAGGTTTTTATGAAATATGTGTCTGCATTCTTATTAGGAAAGTTCATTTAATGTTTTTACAGAAACAACTATATTTTTATCTGTATTTAAATTTTTAACACTAACAGTTCCATTATCATATATTTCATCAATCCAAACAGGGGTATTTTTATAATAAACAGAAATATTTTTTTTAGAATTTAATATTTGTTTAGCTCTTGAACTATTCATTTATAATATCCTCCTAAAAATTAAATTTTAACATTATAAACTTTCACAGCTTACAAATCTAAATTCTGTTAAAATTTATTTTTGTCCTGCAAAAGGTAAGTAATATTATAATTCCCTTTTTCAATAAAATATATTAATTATTTTATTTAGAAAAGAGTTAAATAATAAGTGACTTATTCATATATATTAATGGAATATTAATATATATTGGGGGAAATTTATGATTAATATTATATGGTTTCTAATACTCGTAAGTAGTATAATTTTTGGACTAATAACAGGAAGTGGTGAAGTAATATCAAAATCAATAGTAGATAGTACAGCATCTACAGTTAAATTAATGATTAATTTAGTAGGAATGATGTGTCTCTGGTGTGGGGTCATGAGGATTGCGCAGGAAAGTGGACTTACAGAAAAGCTTGGTAAGATTTTAAGACCTGTATTAGAAAAATTATTTACGAAGGCGGGGAAGGACAAGAAAGCTATGGGAGCTATAATTATGAATTTAACTGCAAATATGATGGGACTTTCAAATGCAGCTACACCATTTGGAATTAAGGCCATGGAAGAAATGCAAAGATTAAATACAAAAAAAGATACTGCAAGTAATGATATGGCTCTATTTTTAGTGTTAAATGCGGCGTGTATTCAATTTGTCCCTACATCTGTTATATCTATAAGAGCAGCTTGTAATTCACAAAATCCAGGGGCTATTATTATTCCAGCAATACTTACAACAGGAACATCAGCATTAGTTGGAATAATAATTTGTAAAATACTTCAAAAACATTTTTAAGTAGTGATTTATAAATAGGGGGTTTTTATGAGTTATATTATTAAATCTATAATTCCTATACTGATAGGATTGATAGTTATATATGGGATGAAAAATGGAGTGAAAGTTTATGAGTGTTTTGTAGATGGTGCAAAAGATGGAATTTCTATATGTGTAAAAATATTTCCATATTTATTAGCTATGTTAATAGCGGTAGCAGTATTTAGACAATCCAAACTGCTAGACTATTTTATATGTTTAATAAAGCCAATTGTAAAATTTATAGGACTTCCTCCAGAGGTTGTGCCATTAGTAATGGTAAAACCTTTATCAGGTAGTGGGGCACTTGGTATTTTTGCTGATACATTGAATAAGTATGGTGCAGATAGTTATATTGGTAAGGTTGCTTCTATAGTAATGGGGTCTACAGAAACTATATTTTATACATTAACTGTTTATTATGGAGCGGTTAAAATTAAGAATATAAGACATACTTTATGGGCAGCAATATTTGCGGATTTAACAGCTATCATAATGGCTGTGACTTTAGCGAAATTTATGTTTTAATAAAATGTAAACAAAATAAAAAAAATACTTGAATATTTATATATAGTATATTATACTATATATAAAGTTTAACAAACTTACCTTAAAAGATTATGAACAACTTAATAAATATAAATATAAATTATATAAAAGAATATGATATAGCCTATAATAAACGAAAGTAAAAATTTAAAATGATTAAAAATATATTGTTTTTAAGGAGGATATTAAGATGTTTTTTTAGAAAAGAGAGTATATCAGAGTTTTTTAGGAGTTAAGGTTATTGTTAGGTTGACTGAAAAAAATTCAATTGTATTACAGTTAGATGAGTGGTATTTTATTATTAAATAGATATAAAATATAGAATGAACGGAGGTATAAGTATGATTGAGTTAAAAAATGTATCAAAAACCTATAATGGTTCTACTTATGCAGTAGATGATTTGAATTTAAATGTAAAGGATGGTGAAATATTTGGGTTTTTAGGACCAAATGGAGCTGGTAAGACTACTACAATAAAAATGATTACGGGAATAATTGCTGCTACTAAAGGTGAAATCAAAATAAATAATACTGATATTCAAAAAGAACCATTGAAAGCTAAAATGGAATTTGGTTTTGTACCAGATAGTCCAGATATGTTTTTAAGATTAAAGGGAATAGAATATCTTAATTTTATGGCAGATATTTATGATGTGCCAGCAAATGTAAGAAAGGAAAGAATAAAAAATCTAGCGGAAAGATTTGGTATGATTAATGCACTTGATGATCAAATTCAAAGCTATTCACATGGAATGAGACAAAAAATTATTATAATGGGTGTTTTAATACATGATCCTGAGGTTTGGATACTTGATGAACCTATGACAGGACTTGATCCAAAATCTTCTTACATATTAAAAGAAATGATGAGAGAACATGCTGATTCAGGAAATACAGTACTTTTTTCAACTCATGTGCTTGAAGTTGCAGAAAAAATATGTGATAGAGTTGCTATAATAAATAAAGGTAAAATACTATTTTGTGGTACATTAAGTGAAATGAGAGAACACTTTAAAAACAGTGAATCACTTGAAAAAATGTTCTTGGAGATGACTGAAAATGAATAAATGGTGGATTTTAACAAAAATCTTCTTGAAATCAGGAGATGAAACTCGATCACAAAATAAAAGTAAAATTTTCAGTAAAAAAATAGTATTATATGCTATTTTAGCAATAGCATTATTACCTTTAATAATGATGATTGGAAAAGGCGCATCAGCACTTTATGATATTTTATCAAAATTTAATCAAGAAGGCATAATATTAGGAATTGGTTTTGCACTTAATTGCCTTATTATATTTGTTTTCGGAATATTTTATGCTATGAATACATTGTATTTTTCAATGGACATAGAAAATATATTGCCACTTCCTTTTAAATCATGGCATATTATATCTGCAAAACTTACTACTGTTTTAATATATGAATATTTAACAGAAGCAGTATTTTTTGTTCCACTTGTAATTTCATATGGATTAAAAAGTGGAGGAGGTTTACTATATTATTTATATAGCATAATTGTTTTTGTTACTATACCAATAATTCCTTTAGTATTATCATCTTTAATAGTAATGTTAATAATGGGATTTACAGGTTTTGCAAGAAATAAAGATAGATTTAGAAAAATTAGTGGACTAGTAGGTTTAGCACTTGCTTTAGGTTTTAATTTCTATATACAAAAATTAAGTTCAAGTTCTATTACGCCTGAACAAGTAAATTCAATGATTAATATAGGAAATAACTCTTTTATAAGTATAGTTACTACTATATTCCCAACTGCTAAATTGGCAGCTTTAGGAGTAGTTAATAATAGTAGTGCACTAGGGATTACAAATATTTTAATGTTTTTAGGTATTACTTTTGCAGTATTGGGATTATTTTTAATAATAAGTGAAAAACTATATTTTAAGGGAGTATTAGGTGTTTCTGAAACTTCATCAAAAAGAAAAAAACTAAGTTCTGAAGAATTAGAAAAAACTTCTATTAAACAGTCAGTATTAATTTCTTATACTAAGAAAGAACTTAGACTATTATTTAGAACACCAACATATTTTTATAATTGCGTTATAATGAATTTTTTATGGCCTGTATTTTTTATTATACCTATGATGGCAAATTCAAATAGAGGATTGACATTATCAAAGATAAGTTCCTTTTTAAATAATACATCTTATCAAGGAATAGTAATTGCAGCGAGTTTTGCATTTATGTTATTTGTTGGAGGAGCCAATGCAATAGCTGCTACATCTATATCAAGAGAAGGAAAAGATATATTTATATGTAAGTTCTTACCGATATCATATAGAACACAAATAATGGCAAAAGTTTTATCAAGTATAGTAATGGGCATAATGTCAGAAATAATTATGCTTATTGTAGCAATAATTGTTTTAAAAATGCCAGTGGTAACAAGTATAATAATTGCAATACTAGGAGTTTTAGCTATAACTTTTATATCAATGATAGGTGTATTTGTAGATTTGAATCATCCAAAATTAAAATGGGAAAATGAACAAAAAGCTGTAAAACAAAACATAAATCCATTTTTTCAAATGATTATATCATGGGTAAGTATAGCAGGTTTAATAGCCGGTGTTCTTTACTTTGATTTAGGATTAATAAAGACAATTGCTTTCATTTTATTAGTATTTGGAGGCATTACAATAATTTTATATAAAATTATTGCAATAAAAGGAGAAAAGATTTTCTCAAGTATAGAATGTTAAAAAAATATTTATTTATGAGGTGATGATTATGGATAAAAATGTTGAATGGTATCAACAAAACAGAGTAGAAAAGACAATACAAAATTTACAAAAGAACAACATGGAAGGGTATTTTGTACAAGACGAAAAAGAATTAATAGAAAAGATAGAGGAACTTGTAAAAGATGGAGACACAGTATCTGTAGGAGGTTCTATGACTTTGTTTGAAGCGGGAGTTATGGAACATTTAAGAAGTAGTAGATATAATTTTTTAGACAGATATAAAGAAGGATTAACTAAAGATGATATAAAAAATATATATAGAAAAAGTTTTTGTACAGATACATATTTTATGTCTACAAATGCTTTAACTGAAAATGGAGAATTGTTTAACATAGATGGTAATGGAAATAGAGTTGCTGCTCTTATATATGGCCCAGATCAAGTTATTATTGTAGCAGGAATAAATAAAATTGTTGCTGACTTAGAGGAAGCGGAATCAAGGGTAAAAAATTGTGCAGCACCTATAAATGCCAAAAGACTTAATAAAAATACTCCTTGTACAAAAGTTGGTTATTGTGTGGATTGTCATAGTGATGATAGAATTTGTAGTCATTATGTAGTAACTAGAAGACAAAATTTAGGTAACAAGGGGAGAATAAAAGTTATAATAGTTAATAAAGAATTAGGATACTAATAAATGGGGCTGTCGCACTAAAAGTAAATACTACAATACATTGTGTTGATTTAAAAAATGAAAAACAATATATTGTATGTAAATCTCTTAATGCGACAGCCACATTTATATTTTAGTGTTATATATGAATATTATAGTTAAATTGTATTATTTGGATATATTCTTTTGAATTTAATTTTAAATAATTTAACCATTAATAGTCCATCAAAGCCCCATTGAATAGCTGTAACCCACCATACATAATGGACAGGAAGTTTTGCTATATAGATAACATAGTATATAAGAGGAAGTCTTATTATCCAGTTAGAAATAACTGATATTATAAAAGGAGTTCTAGTATCTCCCATACCTTTAAGTGCACCCCCATAAATCATAGAAAGTGCCATTGCAGGTTGTTCTACTGAGGCTATCATCACACATAAGGAGCCTAATTTTATGACTTCTTTTTCTGTAGTTTGTATGAAAAGACTTATCAGAAAATTAGGAAATATTAAAAACATAATTCCACATAATAACATTATAGAAGTTCCAAGAAATGCACAGGTATGTGCATATTCTTGGGCTTTTTTATAATTTTTTTCTCCAATTTTGTGACCTACTAAAGTGGTTGCAGCTATTGCAAAGCCCCATCCTGGCATAAAAGATAAAGACTCAATTGATGTTGTTATTTGATTTGCAGCAAAAGAAATACTTCCAATATGCATTATCATAAATGTATTTATAAGTTTACATATATCAAAGGCACCTTCTTGCATTGAAGAAGGTATAGAAAGTTTTATTAAATCTAATAATCTTTTTTTATTTAGTAATTTAATGTATTTAAATTTAATTTTTATTTTAGAGTTTTTTAACATATATGAAGAGGCAAATATAAATCCAGTTATTTCAGCTATTAGTGTGGCTATAGCAGCTCCTTTGACACCTAACTCAGGAAAAAAACCAATACCAAATATTAAAAGGTAATCAAGAGTTAAATTCACTATATTAATTATTGCAGAAATAAAAAGAGGAGTTTTAGTATTTCCATAACCTCTTAATATACCATTTAATAAATTTGTTAACATATTAAAGAATATAGCTATTGAAGCTATTTTCATGTATATATTACTTAATTTGATTACTTCATTTTTAGCTCCTGCAATAATCAATATGTTTTTAGAAAATATAAAACAAAATAAAAATATAATAAAGGATACAATGGTACCAATAAATAAACCTAAAGTTGCATATTCTTCGGCTTCAGTAATTTTTTTAGCACCAAATTTTCTTGCAACTAACGATGTTATACTAATGGATATTCCTACAGCAATAAATATATTTACAAATGTATAAAGAATTTCAGAACTAATTCCTACAGAACTTACCCCAATATTTCCACCATATTGTCCAACCATTATTGTATCTAATACCCATATCATCATATATAGTGTCATTTCGCCAACGGCAGGTAATGCTAGATTTAATACATCATGTATGGTTTGTTTTTTAAATGAATATACGATAATGATAACCCCCTTTCGCTTATTACAAATTTAACTTTGGTGAAGTTAAATATTAAAATATAAAGTTTATACGAGTGTAATTTTTAAAATATAAACCTTCAAAATAATGAATATATTTTAAAAATTGTGAAAATAAAGAAAGATATCATTTATATGTTAATATATTTTGTAAATTAAAACAATATATAATAAATATCTATTTATGATATAATAAATAAAAATTATGAAATATGTTGAATGATGGAAATGAAGGAAGGGTTTGAAGTGTTAAAGTGGAAAGAACTTTATGAAGAATGTAAAAATTGTCATAAATGTGCACTAGGGGAAAAAAGGACAAATATGGTGTTTGGCGAAGGAAATATGAAGGCACCTATAGTATTTATTGGAGAGGCACCAGGAGCTGATGAGGATAGATCTGGAAGGCCATTTGTAGGAAAAGCAGGTCAACTTTTTACAAAAGGAATGCTAGCGTTAGACTTAAAAAGAGATAGAGATTATTATATATGCAATATATGTAAATGTAGACCAGATAGAAATAGAACCCCAACAGAGGAAGAAGCTATGACTTGTTTGCCATATTTAAGAAATCAAGTAGCATTAATTAAACCTAAAATAATAATTTGTTTAGGAGCTACGGCTATGAAATATATAATAGGTAGTGATTGGAGAATTACAAGAGATAGAGGAAAATGGATAGAAAGAAAAGGATATTATATTATGCCTACATTTCATCCAGCAGCACTTTTTAGAGATGAAAGTAAAAAAAGTTTATTTTGGAGAGACTTAAAAAGTATAAAAGAAAAGTATGAAAAATTAAAAGAAGATGGAGAAATATAATTTAAAATCCTTGATTCTTAACTAGTATACATTGTTAAAAATCAAGGATTTTAATTTTTAAGAACATTTTTACAAGATAATCAATAAAATGATATTGACTATAAAATTATTTTATACTAAAATTATTTTATGCATAAATAATTACATTATAAAATAATTGCGAATTTAAATATTAATTAGAGTTAGGGGGTCAATATATGAAAGATTTAACAAAAGGAAATGAGGCGAAACTTATATTCTATTTTGCACTTCCTATGTTTATAGGAAATATATTTCAGCAATTATATAATACTTTTGATAGTATAATTGTTGGTAGGTTTATAGGTACTGAGGCACTAGGGGCAGTAGGTACCAGTTTCCCAATTATATTTTTACTTGTATCATTACTTATAGGAATTACTATGGGTTCCACAATACTTATAGCACAGTACTATGGGGCAAAAGATATTAAAAATGTAAAGAAAACAATAGATACAGCATACATATTCTTATTTATAGCTTCTTTAATAATTACTGTATTGGGAATTTTATTTAGTAAAAGTATATTAATGATGATGAATGTGCCAAAAGAAATACTTCCTCAAGCAGAGAGTTATTTAAAAATAATGTTTTTTGGTATGATAACTATGTTTGGGTATAATTCTATAAGTGCAATTTTAAGAGGACTTGGAGATTCAAAAACACCCTTGTATTTTTTAATAATTTCAACAATAATAAATATAGGGTTGGATTTGTTATTTGTAATTGTGTTTAAGTGGGGAGTAGCTGGTGCAGCATGGGCTACAGTTATTGCTCAAGGGGTATCCTTTGTATTTGGAGCGTATTATTTAAATAGAACTCATGAAGTTTTCAAATTTGACATAAAAACAATGACTTTTGATAAGGAAATTTTCAAAAAAAGTTTAAAGATAGGTCTTCCAACAGGAGTTCAACAAATGCTTTTTGCTTTAGGGATTATGGTGCTTCAGTCTTTGGTTAATGGATTTGGAAAAGAAACAGTTGCAGCATATACAGCAGCCAGTAGAATTGATTCATTTGCATCTATGCCTATAATGAATTTGGGAACAGCTATTTCTACTTTTGTAGGACAAAATTTAGGTGCTGGACGAGAAGAGAGGGTTAAGAAAGGATTTAAATCTACAATTATTATGTCTAGCATAATAGCGGTATCTTGTAGTATTTTAATATATATATTTGGTAAATGGCTCATAATATTATTTAATGCGGATCCAAAAGTAATAGAAATAGGTGTTAATTATCTGAATATAGTGTGTTCTTTTTATATAATTGTTGCTACTATGCAGGTTATAAATGGTGTGTTAAGAGGAGCTGGAGACACAGTTCCTACAATGATTATTTCTATAGTTACTTTATGGTTTGTGAGAGTTTTTTTAGCTTATATATTGTCAAATAAATTGAATTCACCTACTGGTATTTGGTGGGCAATTCCATCATCATGGATGGCAGGACTTATTTTAACAGTATTATATTATAAGAATGGTAAATGGAAAGAAAAAGTAGTTATAAGGAGAAGTGGGGTAAATGAAAACTAGAGATATATCTAATAAGTTTGTTCAATTTCTAATGAAATTAAAAAAATATGCAAGAGCTACATGTAATGATAAAAGTCATAAAAGTAATTCTAATATTACTATGCAGCAATTTAGAACTATGATGGGTTTAAGGGAACTGAAAAAGTGCAGCTTGAAAGATTTAAGCAAAAAAACAAGAGTTTCTACATCAAGTCTTTGTATTATGCTTAATAAATTATCAGATGGAGGCTATATAGAAAGGGAAATAGACAACAAAGATAGAAGAAATACATTTTATAGTTTAACAGAACATGGGATGACATGTTTAGATAAAGAATTGAAAAATAAACTTAAACAGTTAGACGAAATAATTGATAAACTATCACCAGAAAAAAAACAAAAATTTTTTGAGAGTATAGTAAACTTAGAGGAAATTTTAGAAGAATTAAATCAACATTGCAAATAAATTTAGAATGTAACCTATTGACATATATTGATATATATTATATTATGGATTCAATAATTTGTTATGTATTTATGTATAATAATATATTGATTTGATAAATATATTATTATAGGAATAGTGTGATATTTATATTCTTAAATGTAATGATGGGAAGAGTAGTGAAGGGATATATTTAAAGAGAGCTGAGTAAGGTGAGAGTCAGCAATATTGAAATTCATGAACATGGCCCCTAAACATATTATCTGAAATTTAAGTAGGATAATACGGCTGCAACCGTTATATTGCAAGGTAATGATAGTTACCTAGAGAGATTACTATTGTGAAATAGTAATAAATTAGAGTGGTACAGTGCATAATAGCGCCTCTATGTAGAATTAAGTTCTATGTAGAGGTTTTTTTATTTATAATTAACTCAACTTTGGCAGTAAAAAAATACTGCTTAGCGAAGGAAAATGATATATTGCGTAAGAAACATTTGAACTTGTTACTGAAGTGAAAGGTTTCTGAGCAAGATATCATTTCCCGTAGCGGCTATTTTTCACCTGCGAAAGTTGAGTAAGTAAAAAAAGGAGGAAGTAACATGGCAGATAAAAAGACATTTTATATAACTACACCTATTTATTATCCATCAGCAAAATTACACATAGGTAATACGTATACTACAGTAGCAGCAGATGCGGTTGCAAGATTTAAGAGATTAACAGGTTATGACGTAATGTTTTTAACAGGCTCAGATGAACATGGTCAAAAAATTCAAAGAATAGCTGAAGAAAAAGGTGTTTCACCAAAAGAATATGTTGACGAAATAGTGGCTACTATAAAACATTTATGGGAAGTAATGGACATAAGTTATGATAAATATATAAGAACAACTGATGATTACCATATTGATACAGTTAAAAAGATATTTAAAAAATTGTATGATCAAGGAGATATTTATAAGGGAAGTTATGAAGGCTGGTATTGTACTCCATGTGAGTCGTTTTGGACTGAAACTCAACTTGTAGATGGTAAATGTCCAGACTGTGGAAGACCAGTTGAAAAAGCTAAAGAAGAAGCTTATTTTTTCAAAATGTCAAAATATGCAGATAAGCTTATAGAATATATTGAAAATCATCCAGAATTTATTCAACCAGAATCAAGAAAAAATGAGATGATTAATAATTTCTTAAGACCAGGACTTCAAGATCTTTGTGTATCAAGAACTTCATTCGATTGGGGAATTCCAGTAGAATTTGACAAAGGACATGTTGTATATGTTTGGATAGATGCATTAAGTAACTATATATCAGCTTTGGGATATAATAATGAACAAGAAAAGTTAATGGAAAAATATTGGCCAGCAGATGTCCATCTAGTTGGTAAAGATATTATAAGATTCCATACTATTTATTGGCCAATTATGCTTATGGCTTTAGAACTTCCTCTTCCAAAACAAGTATTTGGTCACGGATGGCTTTTAGTTGATGGAGGAAAAATGTCAAAGTCAAAAGGTAATGTGGTTGATCCTGAAATTCTTGTTAATGAATTTGGTGTAGATGCAGTTAGATATTATTTACTACATGAAATACCATTTGGATCAGATGGTGTGTTTACAAATGAAATGTTTATAAAGAAAACAAATTCAGATCTTGCAAATGATCTTGGAAATCTTGTTTCAAGAACTGTGGCAATGGTTCAAAAATATTTTGATGGAATTATGCCGGCACCAAAGGCTAAAGAAGAAATTGACGATGAGTTAATTAAATTAGCACTTCAAATTCCAAAAAAAGTTGAAGAATCAGTTAATAAGTACCAATTACCAGAAGCTCTAGAGCATATTTGGACACTTATAAAGAGATCTAATAAATATATTGATGAAACAATGCCTTGGGCACTTGCTAAAGATGAAGATAAGAAAGATAGATTAGCAACAGTACTTTATAATTTATCTGAAGCTATAAGATTTATATCAGTATTATTAGCATCATTCTTACCTACAACAAGTGATAAGATAAATGAAAAATTAAATGTAGAACTTATATCTTGGGATTCTTTAGCTTCTTTTGATGGAACAAGAGCTGGTTCAAAAGTACAAAAGGGAGATAACTTATTCCCTAGAATAGATGTAGAAAAGAAATTAGCACAGCTTGAAGAAATTAGACAAAAACAACTTAAAGAGATTGAAAAAGCTAATCAGCCAAAAATGAAGCCTTTAAAATCAGAGATTACTATAGATGATTTTGATAAAGTAGATTTAAGAGTTGTTAAAGTTTTAGAATGTGAACCTGTTAAAAAAGCTAATAAACTTTTAAAATTAAAAGTAGATTTAGGTGGAGAAGTAAGGCAAGTAGTATCAGGAATAGCTAAATATTATAAACCTGAAGAGCTAATTGGAAAATACGTGATTTTAGTTGCTAACTTAAAACCTGTTAAGTTAAGAGGAGAACTTTCTCAAGGTATGATTCTTGCGGCATCAACTGATGATGATAGTAAGCTATTTACTGCTACAATACCACAAGAATTGCCGACTGGAAGTCAAGTTAGATAGGTAATAAATTAAAATTTAGTTTCAAGTAAAGTTTATACTTTATGTGAAGATAGCTACAGGATAAAAAGGAAGCAGTTAAAGCTGCTTCTTTTTTGTTAAATATCTTCAAAATGAAAGAAATGTGTTAAAATAAATAAGTTGAAATATCAATAAAATATGGAATTGAAGTTGATGAAAGGAGAGCATATATGAATAAGATTTTGATTACTACAGTATCAGGAGCAATTATTGGATATATAACTAATTGGCTTGCTATTAAAATGTTATTTAGACCATATAACGAAAAAAAAATTGGTGGAATAAAAATTCCATTTACACCAGGACTTATACCAAAAGAAAAGTCTAGAATAGCTAAAAGTGTGGGAGAAGCGGTAGGAAATCACTTATTAACTAAAGATACAATGATAGAATCATTATGCAGTGAAAAAATAATTGGTAAACTTAGAAAATGGATCGTTTTGAAAGTTGAAAGTATTAAGGAAGATAAAAGTACAATAGAAAGCAAAATTCAAGAATTATTTAAGGATAACTATAATAAAATAATAAGCAAATTTAATGAGAAAATGGTTCAGCTATTTATTCAAAATTTAAAGAAAAAAGAGAACAAAATTAAAATTTCAGAGTATATATGTAAATTAGTTAGACAAAAACTAAAAGAAAATGATTTTAAAATAATTGAAGAAAACCAACTTTTTATTAAAGTCAAAAATAATATAATAAATAAACTTTTAAATAATGAAGGTAAAGAAAAAATTAATAAAGAGCTAATTAATATTTTAGATAAACAAATTATATCTGTTAAAGAGAGTGAATTAAAAATTAAAGATTTAGTACCAGAGTGTGTTGTAGATAGTTTAAAAGGATATACTTTTGAACATAAAAGAGAAGTTTGTTTAACACTTAAAAATATGCTAAAAGAAGAAAAGGTTCAGTTAAAAATAAAAGGTATAATTGGTGAAACTATTAGTAATAATTTAAGTCCAATGATAGCTATGTTTTTAAGTAAGGATATGATACATAATAAACTTATGGAAATAATAAATAATTTTTTAGGTAATGAAAAAAATCAAGAAGATGTAGTAGAAGTAATAAATAGTTTAATAGATAAAGGTTTGCAAAGTAATATATCAGACATAATGTCTAATACTTCAGAAGAAACAAAAGAAGAAAGTGTTAAAAGTATTGTGAATTTTATTACAAATAAAGTTATAACAGAAAATAATTTATTGGAAATAATTAAAAAAATAGAAAATAAATTAGATGAGAGTAGTTCATTAGAAGAGATAATATTAGATATGGACAGTGATTTTTATAACAATATAGATAAAGTTATACACAACAAAGTGAATAATTTTATTGAAAGTGAATTGTTATGTGGAAAACTTAGTGATGTGATAAGTGAAATTACAAATTCTATGATGCAAAAGAATGTAAAAGATATTTTTAAAGGAAGAGAAGAAAAATTATCACAATTTATATGTAAAACTTCAGAAAATATGTATAACAAATTTATAGAAAATCGAGCGTCTGATGTTATTGAAGCTTTAGATATTTCTAAAATTGTTGAAGATAAGATAAATTCTTTTGATGTAGCTTTTGCTGAGAAAATAATATTAGATATTGCAAGTAAGGAGTTAAGTGCTATTACATGGTTTGGTGCTTTATTAGGAGGAACAATGGGATTTATATCTTCTCTAATAGCAATGGCGTAAGTTCTTTGTTGAAAGATATTTAAAATTTTAGTATTTTGATACATAATATAAGTATAGTTCATTGTTTACTAAAACTATAGAATAGGAGTGATGAAAATGAATGATTTTCAATATCTTATGTCTACTAAAGTTTTATATGGTAAAGACATTATAATAAAAGAAGCAGAGTTATTTAAGAAATTTGGAAAAAAAGCTTTTATAGTAACTGGTAAAAGTTCTTCTAAGAAAAATGGTTCATTAAATGATGTTGTAAATGCTTTGAAAAAAAATAACATTGAATATTGTATTTTTGATAATGTAGAGGAAAATCCATCTTTAGAAATGATTGATGAAGCAGCCCAAATAGGCAGAGAGGAAAATGTAGATTTTATAATAGGAATTGGAGGGGGATCTCCTTTAGATTCGTCAAAAGGAATAGGAGTATTACTAAAAAATAAAAATGCTAATGTAGAAGATTTATATAATGAACCAAAGTTAGACTCTATTCCAATAATAGCTGTACCTACTACAGCAGGAACAGGGTCGGAAGTTACTCCATATGCTATTTTTACTAATCATAAAATTAAAACTAAGAAAAATTTCATGCATAGAGTTTTTCCTAAAATAGCATTTTTAGACGCAAAATATTTAATGCACACTCCATATAATGTTACGGTAAACACATGTGTAGATGCGTTATCTCACCTAGTGGAAGGATATTTATCTTCTAAAGCAAATATTCTCAGTGATGCTGCTGCAGAAAAGGGAATGAGATTATTTGGTGAATGTATACCATATATCAAAGAAAATAATTTTACTTACGAAGTTCGTAAAAAATTACTTTTAATATCTACATTAGCTGGTATGGTTATAGCACAATCAGGTACATCACTTCCTCATGGAATGGGCTATCCCCTAACGTATTTTCATGGAATTCCACATGGAAAAGCTAATGGGCTTTTATTAAAAGCTTATTTAGAATTTTGTGAGGACAAGAAGAAAGTTGAGAGTATATTAGAATGTATAAGGATGAATAATACTGATGAATTAGGTGAACTTTTAAATGAAATTTTAGGTAAAGAGAATTTTGTTAGTGAAGATGAAATAAATGAATATACAAATAGTATGATAAATAATAAAGGTAAACTTAAAAATCATCCATACAAGGTAAACAGAGAAGATATTTTTAAGATATATAAAGAAAGTTTAATGTAAAATTTAGATAGTATGTGAGTACGTAATACTAAGTGAGGGGGAATATATATGTCAAAATCTAAAGTATATTTTATGAATCTAAGAACTAAACCAGGTAGAAATTTGATTCATAAATTTAATAGTTTATTGATACAGTCAGGTATAAAAAAGATAGATTTTAAAGATAAATTTACTGCAATAAAAATACATTTTGGTGAACCAGGAAATTTAGCTTATATAAGACCTAATTATGCAGCTCAAGTTGTAAATCTTATAAAAGAATTAGGTGGTAGACCATTTTTGACTGATGCAAATACTTTATATTCAGGAAAAAGAGCTAATGCATTAGATCATTTGCAAACAGCGTATCAGCATGGATTTAATCCTTTAACTGTAGGATGTCATATAGTAATTGCAGATGGAATCAAAGGAACAAGTTATAGAGAAATAGAAATAAACAAGAAGCATTGTAGTAAGGCTAAGATAGGAACAGCTATTGCAGATGCAGACATAGTAATATCTATGAATCATTTTAAAGGACATGATATGACTGGTTTTGGAGGAGCACTTAAAAATTTAGGTATGGGATGCGGATCACGTGGTGGAAAGATGGAAATGCATTCTGCATCTAAACCTTGGATAAAAAAAGTAAATTGTGTTTCTTGTGGTCAATGTATAAGTCATTGTCCAGTAAATGCTATAAGTTTTGATGAAAATAAAAAAGCAGACATAGATTATGATAAATGTATTGGATGTGGTCAATGTGTAGCTGTATGTAGACATGATGCATCATTAGTAAAATGGGATGAAGCAGCTGATATTGCTAATGAGAAGATAGCTGAATATGCTTATGCTGTAGTTAACAATAAGCCTAATTTTCACATAAACTTTATAATGAATGTATCACCAAATTGTGATTGTTGGGCATACAATGATGTTCCTATTGTCCCTGACATAGGGATAGCAGCGTCTTTTGATCCGGTTGCATTAGATATGGCTTCAGTAGATTTAGTAAATAAAACTCCAATTGCTAAAGGCTGTGAATTAGATGAAAAACATATTCATGAATGTGACGATAAATTTAATAGTTTATATATAAATACTAATTGGAAGTGTGGCATTGAACATGCTGAAAAAATTGGACTTGGAAATAAAAATTATGAATTAGTAGTAATTAAATAATAAATTGAATCGTATAATAAAATATAAAATTTTATATTAATAGTAATATGTTGTAATAATTTAAAATAGATTATTTGGCATTGTTCACACAAGGGAGGATAAGTATGATTTTTGATTCACATGCTCATTATGATGATGAAGCTTTTCAAAATAATAGAGAACAAGTAATAAGGGAACTAAAGGAAAATGGAGTTATTGGAGTAATAAATTGTGGAGCCTCGGTACAAGGATCAAGAGACTCTGTAGAACTTGCAAGTAAGTATGATTTCTTTTATGCAGCGGTAGGAATACATCCAGAATATGCAAATGAAGTTAATAAAGAGATATTAAAGGAACTTAAAGAACTTTCTAAATATGAAAAGGTTAAAGCTATAGGGGAAATAGGATTAGATTATTATGGTGATGAAAATCCAGAAAGAGAAATCCAAAAGCAAGCATTTAGAAAACAAATGGAATTAGCAGCTAAATTAAATATGCCAGTAATTATTCATGACAGAGATGCACATGGAGATACTTTAGAAATAATCAAAGAGTATCCAAATGTAAAAGGAGTAATTCATTGTTTTTCAGGCAGTATTGAATTTGCACGAGAATGTTTAAAATTAGGATATTATATAGGATTTACAGGTGTGGTTACATTTAAAAATGCTAAAAAAGTAGTACAGGTAGCAAAAGAAGTTCCATTAGATAGATTACTTGTAGAAACGGATTGTCCATATATGGCTCCAGTTCCTAATAGAGGAAAATGTAATAGGTCTGATTATATAAAATACATACTAGAAAAGATATCAAAAATTAGAGATATACCACTTAAAACTTTAGAAGAGGCTACTATTAAAAATACCAAAAAACTATTTCACATTTAATTCTATTATAAAAAAGTAAATAATAATACCAAATATTTCAATATATCCCTAATGGCGGGTTGAATGATTATATTTTATAATCATTTTAAATATATTATGCATATTATGCATTTTGACCTAATGACAAAAGACATAAAAATTTGACAATTTGATTAAAAGTCTATATAATACTTTTTGTTTATGCCTAAAGGGAGGTAATTTACTATGAAACAAAAAGCGGAGGATCTTATTAGTAGGTGTTTTTCAAAAGGTCCAATGGCTCTGGTTATTGCGGTCCTGATATTGTTAGCATTGCTTATGGGGATTGTAAACATGAAAAAGACAGTTTCAGTAGTAATTGACGGTAAGGAGAAAAAAATAGTTACTTATAGAAGTCAATTAGATAATATACTAAAGAAAAATGATATATGTATAGGAAAAAAGGATAAAATAAGTAAAAAACTAGACACTAAAGTTAAAGACGGGGACAAGATATATATAAAGAAAGCTATAGATATAAAAGTAAAAGTAGATGGAAAAATTTTAAATATAAAAACTGCTGAAAACAATATAGGTGATATGTTAAAAGCAGAAGGCATAAAAATTGATAAAGATGATAAAGTAAATCCATCTAATACAGAAAAGATAAATGAAGATTTGTTAGTTTCTATAGCAAGAGTAGAGTATAAGGTTTTAAAAGAAGCTAAACCAGTAGAATTTTCTACAGTAATGAAAAAAGATGATACTTTAGAAAAAAATAAAAGAAAAGTAATACAAAATGGTGCAAAAGGTCAAAAGGTTATTGCTACAAAAGTAACTTATCAAGATGGAAAAGAAGTATCAAGAAAAGTTGTAAGTGAGTCTGTTACTAAAAAACCAGTTTCACAGATAGTAGCAATAGGTACACTTGGAGTTATAAGACCATCTCGTGGAGGTTCATATAATTACAAAAGGTCGCTTAAAGTTAAAGCTACAGCATATACATCTAGTTTAGCATGTACAGGAAAATATCCTGGAAGTCCAGGGTTTGGAATAACTGCTACAGGAACAAAGGCTAAAAGAAATTCAAGAGGATATAGTACTATAGCAGTAGATCCAAGAGTTATACCTTTAGGAACAAAGGTTTATGTAGAAGGCTATGGTCTAGCTATAGCAGAGGATGTTGGAGGAGCTATAAAGGGAAGTAAAATAGATGTATACTTAAATAGTGAATCTCAAGCTAGAAATTGGGGCGTAAAATGGGTTAATATTTATGTCTTAAAATAGAGATTAAATGGAGCTAAAAGGCTCCATTTTTTATTTGATAAAAACTCAACATTAATTATTAATTGATATTAAATGTTTCTTACTCTATACAGTATTTTCTATTGCGAAAGTTGAAATGAAAATAAATATAGTTGAGAAATTTACTTGAAATATTGACATACAATAAAAAAAGAAAGAAAATGTTATTTAGGACATAATATGTTTGGAGGAATTTAAATGATAAAAGAAGTAATTGTGGTTGAAGGAAGAGATGATATTACAGCGGTAAAAAGAGCAGTAGATGCAGAGATGATTGCTGTTGGTGGTTTTGGAATAAATAAAAAAGTTATAGATAAGATAAAAGAAGCGCAGAAAAGACAAGGTGTTATAGTATTAACAGATCCAGATTTCGCAGGAGAAAAAATAAGAAAAATAATATCTAAAAGAGTTAAAGGTATAAAACATGCATATATTTCTCAAAAGGAAGGTATAAAAGATGGTGATATAGGTGTTGAAAATGCATCGCCTGAGAGTATTATAAGAGCATTGAAAAAGGCGAAATATGAAGTGAAAGAAAAAAGAGAAGTATACACAATGCAGGATATGTTTTATTTTAAATTATGTGGACATAAAGATTCAAAGGAAAGAAGAGATAGATTAGGAAAAGAACTTGGAGTAGGATACTGCAATGCAGCACAATTTATAGCGAGACTCAATAATTTTGGAATAACTAAAGAAGAATTTGTTAAAGCTATTGATAAAATAAATAAGGAGATGAATCATGGGTAATTTAAATACAAAAGAAGTAGTAGAAAAGTATGGTTTTAAGTTTACTAAAAGTTTAGGACAAAACTTTTTAATTGATAATAATGTAATTATTGATATTATAGAAGGATCAGAAGTTTGTAAAGACGATTTTGTTATAGAAATTGGTCCTGGGGTTGGGACACTTACAAAAGAATTATTGAGAAGAGCAAAAAAAGTATGCTCAATAGAAATTGATTCAAAATTAATACCTATTTTAGAAAAAGAACTTGAAGAATATGATAATTTTCAATTAATACATAATGATGCACTAAAAGTAGATTATAAAGAACTTATAGGAAATGAGCAAAATGTAAAAGTAGTAGCTAATTTACCATATTATGTTACTACACCTATAATATCTAATTTATTAAACGGAAGGCATAAATTCAAATCATTAACTATAATGATACAAAAAGAAGTAGCTCAAAGAATGAATGCAAAACCAAATTCTAAGGATTATGGTGCATTAACATTGCTTATACAATATTATTGCAATACTAAAATTATAAGAAAAGTTTCACCAGCTTGTTTTGTACCTAGACCTAAAGTAGAGTCTATAATTATAAGGTTAGATAGGCAAGAAAAACCAAAAGTAGATGTAGATGATGAAAAATTATTTTTTAGAATAATAAGAGATGCATTTAATATGAGAAGAAAAACTTTATGGAATGCACTTAAAAATTTAGGAATAGAAAAAGATAAATTACAACAGGCTTTAAACAATGCTAATATAGATCCTAAACGAAGAGGAGAAACATTATCTATAGAAGAATTTGCAAATTTATGTAATCATATATGTAAAATAAAATAAAATTTTATTATAAAGTTCACTTTTTGCATAGTCCCTCATATATTATATTGAATAATATTAATGGAGGGACTAGTTTTGACTTCAAAGAAAAGTTATAGTAGATACTTTATAATATTACAAGAAGATGAAAGAGGTTACGGGTTAGCAGCAGGAAAAGCACCTACCGGTTATGCTAAAATAGAAATAAAAAATTCTAAGTGTAAAGTTTCTTATTATGTACAAAATTTAAAAGCTCAATCACATAAATACTGTATGATACTTATATGTGGAAAGAAAGGTACTAATAAATTAATTAACATAGGCAATTTAAATTTAGATGAACATGGAAGAAGTGATGTGAGTTATGAGTATGATGTAACAAATATAGCTAATTCAAACATATCCGTCGATAAAATTATAGGAGCAGCAGTAGCTAAAAAAATCGATTCTAACATAATATCTGTAATGAGCGGATTTACTACTACGGATATTCCAAATGATTGGAAACGATATGTAGTGATTGATAGTGATAATAAGAGAGAAGAAAAGGATAATATATTCGAACAGTATGAAAAATCAATAGAAGATACAAAGAAAAATAAAGAAAAACAAATTGAAGAATCAGCAGAAGAGACAAATAAAGAAAATGATCACAAAATAAAAGAAGAAATACAAAGTGAAAAAGTAAGAAAAGAAGTAAAAAGCATAAAAGTAGATAAAGAGGAAGTAGGTAAAGAAAATAAAGAAGAAATACAAAGTGAAAAAGTAAGAAAAGAAGTAAAAAGCATAGAAGTAGATAAAGATGAAGTAGATAAAGAAAATAAAGAAGATGTACAGGTAGAAGAATTAGATAATGAAACAGTAGATGAAGAAAAGAAAGTAATAATAAGTGAAAAAGATTATAGAAATGAAGAAGTTGAAAAGGTGGATGAAGAGAAAGGTTCTGTAAATGAAAAAAGTAATTTAGGGGATGAAGAGAAAGAAATAGAAAAGAAAAAAGAGGAAAAATATAATAAAGTAAGTGATGAAGAAAATAATATAGATAGTCCATATAGAAAATCAAATGATTTTATGAATGAAGTATATTATAAACAAAATTGCAATAAAGACAATAGATGCTGTGGTTGTAAAAAAGGACCAACAGGTGAATTTTTTGAGGATTTAACAGAAGACTTTGAAGAGGTAACTAATGTATTTAGTAAAATTAAAAACTGTAAATGGTATAAAGTACCTATAAAAAGTGTAGAAGATATGTGTGATATGTCTGACTATGATAAATATGTAGTTATATATTATCCTATGATTTGTTATTATCCTTATATAAAAAAATATAATCACTATTTAGTTGGCTACAAATATGATAAAAAAGGAAAGATAAAATATATTGTCTATGCAATTCCTGGAAGAAAATCTACAAAATATCAACCATATGCAGGTAGAACTGGATTTGTAACATGGATGCATAATAGAAAAAATTGTGAGTCAGAGGGATATTGGTTGATGTTTTATGATTTTAAAACATCTAATATACTCATTCCAGTTAAGAAGAAAAAGTAATATTTTATATTTCTAATTCATATAGTGTTAAAGAGAGTTGAACTATATGGGAGGAAATAAATGATAAAAATCATAACTTTAAATGGTAAAAAAATTGGGGTTACACTTATTATAATAGGTCTTATGCTTATGCTAATTGTTTTTGAAAAAAATTTTGATCATAGATTAAAATTTGCAGCTCTTATGCACAGTAATATAAATTCTTTAAAAGAATATTCTATTTTAGATAATAAATATACTTACAAGCTTCCAGAAGAATGGAAAACTAAAAAGAGACAGTTTCAAGGTAAGGAGATTATATATCACAATGAGTTCGCTTCTAAAGATAATAATATTTATGGTTTTGTTCAGGTATGGAATATTAATAAGAGCTTAAAAAAGTTTTTAGAGGATAGTAAACAAATAGCATTAGAACAAAATGTAATAAACGATTATAAAATTGAACAATTCAATGTAAATAATGAAAAAGGATATTTAGTAACTTATTCATTAGTTGATGGTAAAAATTATACTTATAATTCTTATGAATATTTTATAAAAAGAGAAGAAGGATTTTTGAGATTTTCCTTTTTTGTACGAAAAGAGAATTTTAAAGAAAATATGCCTACAATTTTTCAAACTATAGTTAATACTCTAAAAATTATATAAAATTCATAAAAAAATTGCTTAAAAACAATTATAGTATTATAATTTATTTTAAAGAGAAGGTAAAACTTCTCTTTATTTATTTGACAGGAGGTAATATAATGAGACCCGTATTGTTCGAAATATTTGGTATTAAAGTCTACGGATATGGTACTATGATAGCTATCGGAGTAGCGGCAGCACTTATTCTTTTAAATTATAGAATTAAGCAAAGAGAATATGATGATGATAGTATAACTAATATGGCTATAATAGCTATTGTAAGTGGTGTGCTAGGAGGAAAATTATTATTTATAATTACTGAATTGAAAAATATAGTAATCAATCCTGAAATCCTTAAGAATATACAATATGGATTTGTTATATATGGTGGAATTTTAGGTGGTGCTTTAGCAGTTTATTTATATTCAAAAAAGAAGAAATGGAATACACTTGATGTATTTGATTTAGTTATTCCATCAATACCTCTAGCACAAGGATTTGGAAGAATAGGATGTTTTTTAGCGGGTTGTTGTTATGGAAAACCAACTACACTTCCTATAGGAGTAGAATTTCAAAATTCTATGTTTGCCCCAGAAGGTATATTAAGACATCCTACACAATTATATTCCTCTGTATTTGATTTTTTTCTTGCATTTTTTTTGTTATGGTATGATAGAAAAAATAATAAGCAAGGAAGGGTATTAGCTATGTATTTTATAGTATATAGTATTGGTAGATTTATGGTTGAATTTTTAAGAGATGATCCAAGAGGAACTGTAGGAATTTTATCAACATCACAATTTATAAGTATACTTATACTGATTGTAGGATTGATATTTTTTAATATTGATAAATTTAAAAAGAAAAGTAATGTTTAATTTAAATAAATAATCTACAATAATAGGAGGAAAAAAAGTGGATTACAAAAGGAAATTGTTAATTGTATTTATGATTTTAATTATTCCATCACTATTTATAGGTTGCGAAAAAATAGATAAGTTAAAAGTGAAATGTGGATTTAAAAATGAGGATTTTGAATATATAAAGCAAGGAAAGATAAGTAAGATAGCAATACAAAGTACTAGAGATAAAGGATTTAGGTTTATAGTAGAAGATAAAAAAGCTATTTCAGGTATTTATGATATATTGTCATCTGGTAAGAAAACAAATAAAAAATCAACACTTAAACCAGATTATGTATTTGAAATGTATGAAAATGATGAAAGTGTTCATAAGTTTAATTATGTAGTAGGTATAGATAAAAAAAATGGTGGTAATTTATATGATGAAAATAACAATGTTTATCTTGTGTCTAAAAGATTGGACAATGATATAATTAAAAATTTTTATGATATAACAATACCTAAAAACTTTAGTAAAGTTTATTATGGATCATTACTAGAAGTTTTAAACAAGTATGTTAGTAATCTTGATAAAGATGAAACTATAGGTATAGATATCAATAATGATGTAGAAATGAATAAGTTTTTACTATCATCAGATTTAGAGGACTTTAAATCAGATATTAAATCTAAAAATATTAAAGCAGAATTACTAGAAGGAGATAATAAAGATTTTCAAGTTATAATGAAAATTACTACAGAAGGTTACAAAAGTAATTTATATAAAGGCATAGTTAAATTTCTAAATAACAATAACAAAAGTGAAAAAGTTTACTACATATGGAATAAATATGAAGATGGAAATTGGAAATTTAATATATTTGAAGATAAGAAACCTAAAATGGATAATAAAACTTTTTAAATTACATTGAATAAGACTGTATAAAAGTAACAACTTGTTTTTATACAGTCTTTTTTTGTTTATTTAATTTTATAAAAGCAAATAATAACAAAGAGGTGATGTAAGTGAACTATAAGTTTAAAGAATATATATGTAATATAATAAAATATCATGATATTAATGAAGCTAGCAATATACTAGAAAATTATATTATAAATATAGTTAAAGATTTTATAAATAAAAAAGGTGTAGAAGAAAGTTTAGTAGAACTTTTAGGTACTTTAGGATTTTTATATAGTAAAAAAAATATAGATAAGAACAGAATTGAAATATTTATACATAAATTATCAAATATATTTCCATATGGAAATATAAAATTAATTAAACATATAAGTAATTTTATGGAGATAGTTTTATTATATAATCCAGAAGTAAATAAATGTTATTTATATGAATTAAATAAATTTGCTAATGTAATGGAAGAGGATCATAGTGCTATTTTATATAAGGCATTTGCAGTACCATGTTATAAAAATTATATTGATTATAATAAAATCGAACATAAAATTAAGTATCCTTGGAGATATTATTATGATATGGCTAATTTGTATGGAGCCTTTAGAGATTATTTAAAAGCATTTAAATACATAAGAAAAGCATTGAAATGTTGCCCAACATTTTTAAAAGAAGAATATACAAATAAATATAAGTATATTTATAAACAAATGAAAAATAATAGAGAATTAGTTGACGGAAAACTATTTTTATATTAAAATGATTTTATATTAAAATCATTTTGTGATTTAATATACTAAATAGAGATTTTAATGAGGTGGCAAAGTATGAAAAAAAAGATTTGGTTTTTAGTAATTAGTGTAATAGTAATAGCTTCATTAATAGGAATTAGACTTATAAACAAAAATAAGAAAATGTATTCTCAAGTAAAAACTACAATAGTAAATGAAGGAGGATTGAAAGCATATCTATCTACAAATGGTAAAATTGAATCTCAAAGTAGTAAAGATTATTATGGAGTTCAGGGTAAAGTAAGTAAAATAAATGTTAAAGAAGGGCAAAGTGTAAAGAAGGGCGATGTTTTAATAAATTATGATGTTCCTGATTTAAATGCAGCTGTGAAGCAAGCAGAACTTCAGTATAATAATTCAGTTCTTCAAAAAGATGATTTATTAGATCAAAAGAAAAGTGTAGATAATAAAATAAGTAAATTGAATTCAGAAATAAGTAAATTAGAAAAAAGTAATAATCCTCAAGAATTAGCTAAAGTTGAAACGCTAAAGCAGCAAAGAGATGCTATTCCCACTATATCAGAAGAAAAAATTAAGCAAGCTAAAAATGGAGTAGAACTTGCTAAAATATCACTTGACAATGCTAAAAACAATTTAGCAAAGAGTAAGAGTAGATTAATATGTGAGAATGATGGTGTAGTAACAGCAATAAATGTTAAAGAAGGTGCTGTAGATAATGGAATGCAGCCTGCATTAGTGGTTAAAGATATTCAAAATTTAAAAATGAAAATATCACTAGGTAAGTATGATATAAGTAAAATTAAATTAAATCAACAAGCTATAGTAAAAAGTCACAATAAACAATATAAGGCAAAGGTTTCATTTATAGATCCAGCGGCAAAAGAAGAAATGTCTAGTACAGGTAAAGAAACCTTTTTAGGAATTGAAGTTAAGTTATTAGAAAAAAGTGATGACTTAAAAATAGGATTTGATGCTGATGTAGACATATTAGTTGGTGAAAGAAAAAATACGCTTAAAATACCAGCAGAAGCTATTAAGGTAGATAAAAAAGGAAATAATTATATATATGTAGTGAAAGATAATAAAGCAGAAGAAAGAAAAGTAAGTTTAGGACTTCAATCTGATATGGAAGTAGAAATTTTAAAGGGATTAAAAAAAGGGGAAAAGGTTATTTTGAATCCAAGCGCTTCTATAAAAAATGGTACTTTAGTTAAGGAATATACGGAGGAAAATTAACGATGATTGAAGTTAAAAGTATAGTTAAAAGTTATAAAACAGGAAGTTTTGAATTTAAAGCATTGAAGGGAATAAATTTAAAAGTAGAAAATGGAGAATTTACTTCTATAATGGGTCCATCAGGTTCAGGAAAGTCTACTTTTATGAATATATTAGGGTGCCTTGACAATGAATATGAAGGTAAATATATATTAAATGGTAATGATATATCAAATTTATCAGATAATGAACTTGCTTATATAAGAAATAAGGAATTAGGTTTTGTATTCCAAGCATTTAATTTGCTTCCTAGAATGACAGTACTTGAAAATGTAGAACTTCCAATGGTGTATGCAGGATTACCATTTAAGGAAAGAAGAAAAAGGTCATTAGAAGCACTTGAGAGAGTGGGATTAAAAGAAAGAGTAAAACATAAATCAAATGAGATATCAGGTGGACAGCGTCAAAGAGTGGCTATTGCAAGAGCTATAGTAAATAATCCATCAGTAATAATGGCAGATGAACCAACAGGTAATTTAGATACTAAGTCATCCATGGAAATAATGAAGATTTTTCAAAGACTAAATGAAGAAGGAACTACAGTAGTTATGGTAACTCATGAACCTGAGATTGCAAAATATACTAAAAGAATAGTACGATTTAGAGATGGAGAAATACTTACAGATGAACTTGTAAAAGGTAGAATTAAATTGTAATTGATAATAATGACTTTCCATATTGAAATGGAGGTAGTTTTACTATGAAATTGTTTGAAAATTTTAAAATGGCTCTTGAAAGTATAAAAGGCAATAAACTTAGATCTTTTCTTACAATGTTAGGAATAATAATAGGAATAAGCTCAGTAATAACTATAGTTTCTTTAGGTGAAGGAGCTAGAGAGGCTATAACAGGAGAATTTGAGAAAATAGGATCAGCAACTGTAAATATAAAAGTTGATTCGTCAAAAGCAGAGAAAAATGAATATATACAAGTAAAAGATGTAAAAACAATAAAAGATAAAGTAGATTCCATAAAATATGTTACTCCAGTAGTGCAGAAACGGGGTAGTGTAAGTTCTGATATAAAAAATAAAACAGCTTTTATAGTAGGTGGAAATACAGATTTAGGTTATATAGAAAACGTAGAAGTATTGTATGGAAGATTTTTTAATGAAAGAGAATATGTAGAAGGAGAAGCAGTAGTAGTTTTAGATAAAGCTTCTGCAAAAGCATTATTTGGATATGAAGATGTAGTGGGTAAGAGTGTACAGGTTGGATCAGCATCGTCAAAGAAAAAAGCAAAAATAGTAGGAGTAATAAAAGGATTTGAAAATCCTTTCATGTCAACTGAAAATACGAACATGCCAGTTATAATGTATACACCTATTACTTTTTTAAAAAATATATATTCTAACGATTTTCATATAGATACTATTAGTGTAATGGCTGAATCTAAAGAAGAAAGTGAATATTCAGGTAATGCAGCTATAAATATACTTGAGAGCATACATAATAATAGGGGAGATAAAGTATATAATGCAGAAAATGTATTAAAACAATTAGACCAAGTTAATAAAGTTTTGGGGATTTTTACTGCTTTTATAGGAGCAGTTGCAGCAATATCACTGCTAGTTGGTGGGATTGGTGTTATGAATATAATGCTTGTGTCAGTTACAGAACGAACAAGAGAAATTGGAATAAGAAAGGCTATAGGGGCAACTACTAATACTATATTAATTCAATTTTTAACAGAATCTGTAATAATATCATTAATAGGCGGAATTATTGGTATGATGCTTGGTATTTTAGGAGCAGAAATTATAGGTATGATGGCAAATATAACTCCAAGTATATCTATAAAAGTAATATTAGGTGCTATATTGTTTTCATCTGCAGTGGGCATGTTTTTTGGAATATATCCTGCAAAAAAAGCATCAAATTTAAATCCAATAGATGCATTAAGATATGAATAAATAATATCTATAATAAAGTAAACTAGCATAAGCCCATAATTAAGTGTTATAATATAAAAATGTGATATATAAAATTTGTTATATGCTCACATAGTAAGTTAAATAGCACTAAGGAGGTGAACATCCTGATTTGATTTTATATGTAAAATCAGGAGATAACAATGAGCCAATGTGATACATGTCCAAGTAAAGGTAATTGTAGTACTAAAAGTAAAGCTGTAGATACTAAAGTATTACCTAAATACGGAAAAGTAAAAAATATAATTGGAATTATAAGCGGTAAAGGTGGAGTTGGTAAATCTACAATAACTGGAATATTAGCCGTTGAATTGAGAAAAGCAGGATATAAAGTAGGAGTACTAGATGCTGACATAACAGGTCCATCAATGCCAAGATTTTTTGGTATTAATGAAAAAAGGGCTAATATGCTTCCAGGAGAAAATGAAAATGATATTAGATTTGAGCCAGTAGAAACTAAATTAGGAATAAAAGTTATGTCTTTAAATCTTTTAACAGAACAAGAAGATCAACCCGTTATATGGAGAGGACCTGTAATTACAGGAGTTTTGAATCAAATGTATACAGATACTTTATGGGGAGATTTAGACTATTTATTGATAGATATGCCACCAGGAACAGGAGATGTAGCATTAACAGTAATGCAGACTGTACCTGTTAGTGGAATGGTTATAGTTTCAACACCTCAAGACATGGTTTCAATGATTGTTAAAAAAGTTGTTGTAATGGCACAAAAATTAAATATAGATATTTTAGGTGTTGTAGAAAATATGTCATATGTAGTCTGTGAGAAATGTAATGAAAAAATAAGAGTGTTTAGTAGAAAATCAGCTCAAGAACAAGCTAAATATTTGGGAATACCTCTACTTGCAGAGATGCCAATAAATTTAGATTTAGTTGAAAACATGGAACAATCAAAAGCAGAAGAATATGTAAATGAATCAGATAAATATAAAGAGTTAATAAATAATTTTGTTGCAAGTTATAATAAATAATTTGTATAATGAAGATTCATTAAAATAGTATATTAATCTATTAGTAACTCAACTTTCGCAGTAAAAAATACTGTCTAGCGAAGGGAAATGATATATTGCGTAAGAAATATTTGAACTTGTTACTGAAGTGAAAGGTTTCTAAGCAAGATATCATTTGCCGTAGCGGTTATTTTTCACCTGCTAAAGTTGAGTTAGTAACTAAAAAATGCTGTTGATATAAATCAACAGCATTTTTTAGTTTAAATAAGTTTATGTGTCTTGCTTAACATCACATTCTCTACACATTTCTTCTATAACATCCCTTATACCAGAAGCCATATCTTCATCAACTAATACAAGTAAATAATCACCACCATAAATTGTAGTATCGCCTTTAGGAATAAGTTCATGTTCACCACGTTTAACAGCTACTAACAAACAACTTTTTGGCCATTTCAAATTCTTTATCTTCTCACCTTCAATGACAGAACCTAAAGTTACTGCAAATTCTAATAGAATTTTTTTATTATGATCACCTACAAATTCATTTGTTGTATTATTCTTTAAAAGTTTTTCCAATAAACTTTCATATATTGGATTAGAATTTAATAAATCAGTTACTAAATAACAAGTAATAGAAACTATAGTTAATGGTAGTAGATGATGAAATGAACCTGTCATTTCAGTTATAAGAATACTACCAGTAATTGGAGCTTTAACAATAGCAGTAAAGTATCCTGCCATAGCTAATATTATAAAATTTTCAACAAAGTCAGGACTTAGATGGATATATTTTACTAATAGTTGTCCATACACATCACCAGTAAGTGCTCCAATAACTAATAAAGGAAAGAAAATACCGCCTGGAACTCCTGAACCATAACTTATCATAGTAAAGAAAAATTTAATAACAATGAAAACCAATAAAAGTTTTATTGAAAAACTACATTTTGTTAAAGACATAATTAATTTATGTCCGCCACCTAGTAAATTTGGCATAGTTAATCCTAATATCCCTGCAATTATAAATGGAATTATAGGTCTAAATTCAACTGGTAACCATTTTTGTTTTTTATATATGTCTTGTGTTTTTAAAAGTGTTTTATTGAATAATATTCCAAATATACCAATTATAATTCCTAAGATAATTAAATACAAATAATATCTAAGGGGTAAAATACGAGTATCTTTAAAATTTAATACAGGTTTTAAACCTAGAAATTGTTTTGAAATAAAATCTGCAGTTAATGATGCTGACATTGCAGATAATAGTATTAGAGGAGAAAAGTTTTTATGTATCTCTTCTAAAGCAAAAATAACTCCAGCTAAAGGAGCATTGAAAGCAGCCGCTAAGCCTGCACTAGCACCACTTGTTATAAGAAATTTTTCTTCTATTTTTATTCTTTTGAAAATCCTACTAAAACCTTGTCCAATACAGGCACCCATTTGCACAGATGGACCTTCTCTTCCTAAAGAAAGACCAGCAGCTAGAGCTAATACTCCTCCAATAAATTTCTTTGTTATTACACTAAACCAATTCATATCTAATTTTCTAAGTAATATACCTTCAACTTGAGGAATACCACTTCCTGTACACATAGGATCTTTTTTAGCCATTCTACCAATTATGTATCCACATAGCACTAAACCAATAAAAAGAATTAAGATTCTTCCAATGTTATGTGATGAATATGAATAAATATTTTTCATTATGTAACTTGTTTTCTCAATCAAGTATCGATAAAATACTATAAGCAATCCTGATAGTAAACCAACAATAACACCTTCTCCCACTAGTTTAAATCTAAAATTATGCCAGTGAAATAAAGTGTTATAGGTATTGTTCTTATCCTTAATGTTCACTTGACTTCCCCCAATATTAAATAAATTTTTACCACAAATAATATTATATGACTGTAAAATTATATTATCAACCTTAAAAGTGTAAAGTATTTTCTTTAAAATTGTTGTTTGAATTAAAGAATTGTAATTATTATAAAAATACACATGAGTATTAAAAAAAATTTTGATAAAAAGATATCTTATTTTTAATAAACTTAAAAATAAGGTTGTAATAAAACAAATATAATACAAATTTGTTTTATTACAACCTTAAAATCAGTAGTATACTAATAATTTAAAAATTATTTTATATATGATTTTTTAGTTTTTCTTTTATTGTAATACCACCTTTTTTTTCGTCAATTCTTACAACAGTAATAACTCTTTCAAATCCATTATCAAATGGTATTCTATGAATAGTTTTTATGAGATCAAATACTTTTTCATATTCTCCTTCAATAGTAGTACTCATAGCACCAATTTCATATTTTAATCCACTTTGTTCTATATAATGTATTACTTTATCTACACATTCATAAACTTCATCTTCAGTAGCAGCGGGTACTAAAGGCATAACGGCTACATCTGCAATTACCATGTATATTCCTCCTTATGTAATATGTTTCATGTAAGAGTATTAATTTTGAAGTGAATATTTTTTTAAAGCTATTTTAGCTAATTGATTAATTGGTAACATCGATAGTATAACCAGGCATATAAGACCATCTACACCTACGATAGGTCCGTTAACCATAAGAGAATAAACTGCTGGTGATGTACCTTTTGGCGCATAACTTCCGAAAAATACTATTCCCGATATAAAATGACATATGAAACGTCCAAAAATTGCTACAAAGGCTCCCAATAGTTTTGTACTAGTTTTCTTATAATCAAAATAACCAGCTAATCCAAGCATTACAAATGGAAGAGGGTAATCGAATAATACTTGTACTGGATGTAATATGTAAGGATCTAAAATTAATGTAATTAGTCCAAATAAAAGTCCAGTTAAAAAACCTGTTTCGGGTCCATAAATAAAAGCTATAAGTAAAATTGGAACCATACTTCCAGGAGTTACACTTCCACCTTGAGGCCAATGATAAAGTTTAAACATTTTAAGAATTGTAGCTAATGCTAATGAAATACCTATTAAAACAATCATTCGGGTATCAAGTTTTACTTTTTTAAATTTCATTAGAACTACTATAATTAGTAATAATCCTATAAGTGCAGCTATAGATGTAGGATGTGATAAAATGTCAGATAAATGTTTTGTAATGTCCATGAAAAAACCTCCCTTTAAAGTTTATTAATGCTAAGGGAAAATGACAATAAAAAAAAACCTTCAATGAAGGTATCGGTTAAAACGATTAATCGCTTCCCTTCGCTGGTATTATCCATATCAGGTTTATGAGGGTTAATGAAATAAACCATTTCTCAGCCTAAAAAGGCACCCCTAGCATATAAATATATTATTTTCTACATAAAATTATAGCATATTAATATTATATTAACAATATGAGAGATTTTATAATTAAATTATATAAAGAATTTAATTGATTTATTGTTGATAGAAGTTGGAGTATCGATAGGTATATTAATAGTATCGCCTATTTTTGAATTTCTAGGTAATTTTGAAATAGATATATCCATAGTTGTACCATCTTGTAAATTTATAAAAGCATCTGTTTTATTAATGTCTAATATTGTACCTAACATAAAATATCACCTTTTACTTAAAATTATTATGATGATATTTTATGTTGTTTTAATACTTTTATTCATTTTAATATCTTTTAATTCTATATTTTTTATGGCTAAGAAGACTATTGTTCCATAAGAACAATTCCTAAAAGACCAGGACCTGTATGAACACCAGCAGCAGGACTTATTTCACCTGTATCTATAGAAGTTATGTTAGGAAGCTTAGAAAATTTTTCAAACATTTTTTTACATTCATCAGGAGCTCCACCATGCATTATATATGCTTTACATTTACATTTATTTAATATATCTTGAGTCAAATCTAATAATTTGTTTATAGCTTGTTTTTTACCTCTGACTTTAGTATGAGTATAGTATTTACCATCTTCACCTACAGAAATAATAGGCTTTATATTTAAAAGTTGTCCTATTGTGCCAGAAACTTTTCCTATACGTCCACCTTTTTTTAGATATTCTAAAGTATCTACTATATAATATAGATGAACAGTATTTTTTATTTTAGGAAGAAGTGTAATTATTTTTTCAAAAGTTTCTCCATTATTTATAAGTTCAGCACATTTTTCTACGATAGAACCTTCCCCCATACTTATCAATTTGGAATCAAATACATGGGTTTTAATTTTGGAGAATTCATCACTAATTAATTTTATTGCATTATATGTACCAGATAATGCAGAGGATACAGAAATTGCAATTGCATGAGTATAACCTTCTTTTTCAAGATTATTAAAAAGTGAATTAATTTCTTCCATAGATGGTAGTGAAGTAGTTGGAACTTCTTCAGACATTTTGTCATATACTTCCTGGGGTGTTATGTCAACTTTATCCTGATATTCTTTATTTTTGTATATTATTTTTAGAGGAAGTATTTTAATATTATATTTATCAACAATTTCTTTTTTTACATCTGATAAACTATCAGTAATTAACGCTATTTTATTCAAAATTTATTCCTCCTAACTTAGTAATGGTTTAATTATAAATTTAATTTAAGTTATTGGCAATAGGTATATATATTATGATTAAAAAAACATTAACAATAGAATTATGTTAATAAGTATATTATTGATTAAGTTGTAAAATAATTACTAAACATTTATAATTTTGTTGAGGTGAATAAAATACAATGAATAAGTTATTTATAGTGTATTTAGGTTTATTTTTAGCAGTAATAGTTTTACTTATTCAATTTATTATTATATGTAGTTTAAGAAGTCGATTAAAGAAGTTAGAGAATATAAAAAAACATATTTTAAATTTATCACAAGAAGTTATAAATACGGACAATAAGGAAGCTGTTTATAATATGATGTTAAAATCAGCTATTGATTTAATAGAAAATGGTGATAAAGGCAGCATATTAATTTTAGAAAGTGATGGGAAATTTCATTATAAGTCTGTACTTGGATATTCAGATGAAATAAAAAAGGTTACTTTTTATAAAAAAGAAGTTTATCTATATAATCTAAGTAATTTTAAAAAGACTTCTATTATAATAAATCCTTATAAATTCGATAAGAATGTATTACACAAGCAAAGTAAATTTATATTAGAAAAACATAATGCATTTGACATTAAGGCTACATTAAGTTCACCAATATATCTACAAAATAAACTTGTAGGAATAATAAATGTTGATTGTACTAATCCAAGTAAAAATTTTAGTAGTGAAGATATAAAACTAATAAATCTTATAAAGGGAGAATTACAAATAATATTAGAAAATTTTTTCGTAAAAAAAAGATTAATTAAAATGTCTTATATGGATGAATTGACAGGAATTTATAATAGGAGAAGAATAAAAAAAGAAATTACACAGTATTTAAAAATCAAAGAAAATAAAAACAAAGATTTATATTTTGTAATGATAGATATAGATAATTTTAAAAAAATAAATGATAATTTTGGACATAAAGCAGGAGATGATGCTTTAAAATTAGTATCAGATATTTTTAAAGAAAGTTTAAATAAAGATGTAATTTATGGAAGAATGTCAGGAGATGAATTTTTGATAATATTTTTTAATACTTATTTACAAGAAGTAGAAAAAAATATTGATTATATAAAAAGTAAAATTAAGCAAACACAAGTGGGTAAATTTGATTTAACCTTTAGTTATGGTATAAATAAAATAAATGGACAGAAGTGTAAAAAAATTTCAGATATAATAGATTTAGCAGATAAGAATATGTATTTAAATAAGAAAAATAAAAATAAGTTGAGTTAATTATTCACCATTTTATAAAATATAACATATGTTAATAATAAGTATATATTTTTATAAGTTTGTATCAATTATTAAGGGTGAATTAATGTGAAAACATACGAGATAATAGTTAGAATTGGACTAGCTATTATAATTGGAGGAATTATAGGATATGAGAGAGAAGCTCATAATAGGCCGGCTGGCTTTAGAACTCATATTCTTGTATGTATGGGAGCTGTTGTTGTTTCAATGATACAAATATATTGTATAGAGCAGGTAGATACTATCTTATTAATTAAACCAGAATTAACGAATATTTTGAAAGTAGATATAGGTAGATTAGGAGCACAGGTCATAACAGGAGTAGGTTTTTTAGGGGCAGGAACAATATTGCATGAAAAAGGTTCAGTTAAAGGACTTACAACTGCAGCTAGTATATGGGTAGTGGCTTGTATTGGACTAGCCATAGGATTTGGATTATATTTCTTGAGTCTCATATCGTCTTTTGGAGTAATTATGGTTCTATATTTACTTAAAAGAGTTGAGAAAAATTTTATAGATAATAAAAGAACTATAATGATAAATATAAAGTATGAGAAACATGATGATATGATTAAAAAAAATGTAGAGAAACATTTGGAAAAAAATAATATAAAGGTAAAAAGTATTCAAGAATTAAAACAAGACGAGAATGATAAATATAGTTGTAATATATATACAGTAATAATACCAAAACATATTACTGTTTCACAATTAATAAATTATTTAAGGAAAATTGATAGTGTAAAAGAAGTTGAAGAGATTAAGTAAAAACATAAAGCTCTCATAAATAATATTTTATATTATAATATTATTTATGAGAGCTTTATTCTTATTAAGGAAATTATAAATTTTTTCAAAGAATTTAGTGGTTTAAAGTTAAGTAAATTCAATGCATAACAATTTTATATAAACTTGTTATGCATTGAATTTATAATTTTTTAATTGAAGTGAAAGGTTTTTATAGTGGTGGTTTGGTTATAATGCTTTTCTTTTCTTCATAATATTTACTAATATTAACGCAATAAATCCTCCAATTAATGCAGTTATGAGTTGAGGTAATCCCATCATAATTATTAATTTTTTTGCAATTTTGGATGGTAAGTTAATATTAAGTAGATTTATTAATTTTGATGCTGAGAGATATAAGAATAAAAATTTACACAATGAACCTAAAATAATACCAATAATTTGTCTAATAGTAGAATCATTTTTTATAATACCAAATACTAAGATTAATAATGCATTACCTATCATTATAAAAGGTACGAAAGGTCCCATAGGTGCTGGTAGTTGTCCAATGAGCCACGCAAGTAAAGGAGTTAATGCTCCTACACAAATTGCTAAGCTAGTACCACATACAAAAGCTGCTATTATTAAGATAGTATTTACAATTGATCCTACAAATAACTGGCTTATTTGAGGTATGTTTCTACCTATAGACTGTATAATAATTGCTATAGCTAACAGTAACGCACTTCTTACTAAATTTTTAGAATTATTATTCATTTATAAAGCCTCCTAAAAAATATATTATAGATAATTTTATCATATTTATATTAAATTTTAACAGACTAGTCAATATTTATTACTGATTTTTTATCCATAATATGCCACCAAGTTTTGCCAGGTGAAAAAGGTACTATATTTCCATTCATATCTTTAATTATAGTTTGAGAATTTTCACCTTTTTTGACCACATAATTTTTTTATATTTTCCATTAGATATAAAATACCCTATCCCTTTTCCTACTAAATCTATTTTTACATGATGTAGCTCATCGTTTGTTGCATGAATATTTGTAATTTGTACTATTATGTTATTTATACATATAGGTTGATTATTTAAGGGATCTTTAGTTAATAATCCATCCATACTTTTTATATATTTTCCCTGTGAAAAAACATAACTTGTAGTATAATACTTATTTAAATTTAAAGTTATTTTAGAAGCTTTTTTTAAAGAGTTACTTTCCCAATAGTTTTTATCAAAGTTTAGTTTTACATTTGGTTTTTTTACGTAATTTTTTTCTTTAGCGAAACGACGTATTTCTTCTGTAGAAGTATAAAGATTATGAGGAGCTTTTCTAGTATTATCTCTATGAAAAAAAGCAGAATAAGCTATCTCATTTATACTCATGGTATGTTCATATTTAATCCTATTTAAAGCTTCTTCACTTCCACCACAGTGTGCAAATGGTAAATTATATTCTTTTGCTATGTCTAAAAAATAAGGTCGTGCACTTCTAATTGGGCCTATTTTTTTACAATCATTTTTTTGGAATAAGGCTATAAATCTTGAAATGCCACCTTCAGCCAAGGTTTCATAAACTATATCAGCACAGCTTATACCAGATTGAGGTCTTGAGAGTTTAGAATTTTCTACAATTGCCATTATAGGAATTTTATCATAAGTTTTTTTATCAACAAATTCACCAGTAAATTTACATTGATATGATTTATCAATATATGAATTAGAGTGCTGTATTGTATTTGTTTTTTTATTTTCTGTTGTAGTTTTTTCTTGAGAGTTATGTTTTTTAGAAGTGATAGAAGGTAATTTAATAGCACAACCACATAAAGATGAGATACATAAAAGTACTAATAGCAGTTTTATATGTTTTTTCAAAAAAATCAACTCCTTGTCAAAGTGGAAATTATAGGAATATTTTAACATAAAAAGACATAATATAAAAGTAAATTTATTTTATCATAGATATAAATATAGTAAAACTAATAGTATATACAAAGTGTTTTAAGTTAAATAAATCAATATGTAACGATATATAATTATATTTCAACGTACAAATACATATAAGAAATGGTCTAAAAACTAGGAATTTAATATTAAATTAATGTGGTATATTTATAAAGTTAATTTTAAAATTGATATATGTATTTATGTAAGGTATAATTACCGAGTACAATATGTTGTGGTCGGGGGGTTAAATAATGCTATATGTTGTTAAACGCGATGGTAGAAGAGTAGAATTTGATTCTACCAAGGTAACTAATGCTATAAAAGGTGCTGCAGATGAAATTGGTTTTAAGTTGAAAGAAAGTGAAGCTATTGAGTTAACTCAAAAATCTATTGAGTTAATTGAAAATTTAAGTAAAAAACAAATTACTGTTGAAGAGATACAAGACATAGTTGAAAATATACTATTAAATAATGGATTCAAACAAATAGGAGAAGCATATTTCAATTATAGAAGAGAAAGAACAAAAGTAAGAGAGATAAAATCTGATTTGATGAATGTTATAGAACAAATTGGGGTGGAAACCGATAGAGATAATGCTAATGTAGGAAATAACTTTTCATCAAAACTTTTAAGAATAGCTTCAGAATCAAATAAATGGCATAATTTAGCGATGATGCCTAAAAAACTAGCCAAAGCCCATGAGAACGGAGATTTATATTATCATGATTTAGATAGCTATAATTTAACTACTAATTGTCTTAATATAGAAACTGGAAAAGTATTAAAAAGAGGATTTAATACAGGATATGGAACTATTAATCCTCCTAGAAGAATAGAAACAGCAGCAGAATTAGCATGTATATTATTACAAAGTACACAAAATGATATGTTTGGAGGTCAATCACACGTTAATTTTGATAATGACATGTCAGACTTTGTAGAACCTACAAGACAGGAAGTTATACAAGAGATTTTAGAAACATTAAAAGATATACCAGGGTATGAAAATATATCTAAAGAAAATATATATAATTATTCAAAAGCTAAAGAGATTTTAAATAAAAAGTTACATAAAAGAATTCATCAAGCTATGCAGGGAATAGTCTATAACTTAAACACAATGCATTCAAGAGCAGGTTCACAAGTTCCATTTTCATCTATTAATTTAGGTATTCCTAAGAATGAAGATGCTGCAATAGTATGTAAGGTATTCTTAGAGGAATATGAAAAGGGACTTGGAAAGGGAGAACAACCTATATTTCCAAATATAATTTTTAGGGTTAAAGAAGGAGTAAATAGGGAATCTAATGATCCATATTACTATTTATATGAACTTGCCTGTAGAGTAGCTTCTAAAAGAATGAATCCAATGTTTATGAATATAGATGCGGATTTTAATAAAGAGTATTATGATAAAGGTATAATACCAGCAACAATGGGCTGTAGAACATATGTATGTTCAAATATAAATGGATCAGAAGGACCGGCAGGTAGAGGAAATATTGCACCAACTACTATAAATCTTCCTAGAGTAGGAATACTTGCAAAAGGTGATTTAAATAGATTTTTTGATTTATTAAATAATAGATTAGAATTAGCTAGAGAAGCATTGTTACATAGATATGGTGTTTTAAAGAAATTAAAAGTTAAAGACATGCCTTTTGTTGCAGGACAGCATTTAATGAAGGGGTCTGAAAACTTAAAAGATGATGATTATATAGAACCAATATTAAAACAAGGTACTTGGGGAATAGGGTTTATAGGATTGGCAGAAACGCTTATTGCTTTAACAGGAAAACATCATGGAGAGTCAAGAGAAGTTCAAGAACTAGGATTAAAGATTATAAACTATATTAGGGAATTTTGTGATAAATGTAAAGAAAAAGACAAATTGAATTTTTCTTGTTATGCAACTCCTGCTGAAGGATTATCAGGAAAATTTATAGCTCAAGATAAAGCTATATTTGGACTTGTTCCAAATGTTACAGATAAAGATTATTATACAAATAGTTATCATGTACCAGTGAGTTATAAATTGTCAATAAAAGATAAGATTGATATAGAAGCTCCTTATCATAAAATATGTAATGGAGGTCATATAACATATCTTGAACTGGAAGATTATCCACAACCAGAAGATGTTAAAAGTATAATAGATTATGCATACAAAAATACTAATATAAGTTATATGGGAATTAATTTCCATATTAGATATTGTAGACAATGTGGTACTAATCTTGATATTGAACAACAAAAATGTAATAAATGTGGAAGTACGGATATACAAGGTATCTCAAGAGTTACAGGATATTTAAGTTTAGATGAAAGATTTGGCGTTGGAAAAGTTGCAGAAAGAGCTGATAGAACTTCACACAATGGAGATCATAAATCAGTTTATAATGTATAAATTTTAGTAATAGATAAAGGTAAAGGGCAGCAGAAAATAACTGATGCCCTTTTATTGATAAAATGGGGGGATATTATGAAACTTCAAGTTGCAGGATTTCTAGATAATTCATTAGTTAATGGAAAAGGATTTAGATCTGTAGTTTTTGTTTCTGGATGTAGGCATAACTGTGAGGGATGTCAAAATAAATCTATGAAGGATTTCAAATATGGTGATAGTGTAGATGTAAAAGAAGTTTTTGAAAGAATAAAAAAAAATAGGCCTATAATAAAAGGAGTAACTTTTTCAGGAGGAGAGCCTTTTGAACAGTCTAAAGCCTTAAGTAAATTGGCAAAAGATATAAAAGACGATGGACTTAATCTTTGGAGTTATACTGGGTATACTTTTGAAGAAATATTAAATAGTAAAGATGAAAATAAAGTAGAACTTTTAAAATGTTTAGATGTATTAGTAGATGGAAAATTTGATAAAAATTTAATGAAAAATGCTCCTAAGTATGCTGGTTCAAGTAACCAAAGAATAATTGATGTACAGACTTCTTTGAAATCAAAAAAAGTTATAATTTTGAAGTAATCTGCAAAAATTATGTAGTTCACTTTCATATATATAAATAGAAAACTTTAATTATTATGAACTGTAATTGTCGATTTTTAACTATATTAAAGGTATTATTCTTTGTTTTGTAAAGGTTTAGCGAAAAAATTATATTAAGAAAAATAGCTCTATGTATATTAGAGCTATTTTTTTTACAATATTTTAAATAAGAAAATAATTTAATATGAAGGAAATATGATATAATTTATCATATTATTGAATATTTATGAAATTTGTATTATAATATAAAGAAAAAAGAAAAGGAGGATAAATATGTCAGAAAAAGGATTGCCCAAAGGGGCGTATGGACTTAAGGAAGGTCAAGAAAAATATACTCCTTATGTGCCAGCTGGTAAGGTGATGCCTGAATTCACGGTATTATCAGTAATAATAGGAATTATTTTAGCTATTGTATTTGGTGCAGCAAATGCATATTTAGGACTTAAAGTTGGAATGACAGTTTCAGCATCAATACCAGCGGCAGTTATTTCAATGGCTATTGTAAGAGTAATCTTAAAAAGAAAATCTATTTTGGAAAATAATATGGTACAAACCATAGCATCTGCAGGAGAATCAGTAGCAGCAGGTGTAATTTTTACAATTCCAGCACTTTTTTTGTTGAAAACTGATCCAAGCATATTTACAATGGGAATCATATCATTAATAGGTGGTACTCTTGGGATATTATTTATGATCCCAATAAGAAAATATTTAATTGTTCAAGAACATGGTAAAATTCCATACCCTGAAGGTACAGCTTGTGCAGAGGTTTTACTTGCAGGAGAAAAAGGAGGATCTAGTGCAGGTCTTATATTTGCAGGTGGAGGAGTAGGTTTACTTTATAAATTTTTAGCTGACGGTATTAAATTATTTCCAAGTAGAGTTAGTTATGGGTTTAAAGGCGCTTTAAATGGTGGAGGAATAGGAATAGATGCATATCCAGCATTACTTGGAGTAGGATTTATAATTGGTCCTAAAATAGCATCTTATATGTTAGGTGGAGCAATTTTAGGATGGTTTTGTTTTATGCCTCTTATAGCTTTAATTGGGGGAGGAAATACTATTTCTCCAGCAACTATTCCAATAAATCAGATGGATTATTGGAAAATATGGGGCAGCTATATTAAATATATAGGTGCTGGAGCAGTAGCAGCAGGAGGCATCATAAGCTTGATTAAATCTTTACCAGCTATGATTTCTTCATTTAAGGAAGCAATGAATGCATATAAGAATAAAGGTAATAGTACAGGAACTATAAGAACAGAGAAAGAACTTAGTAGTAAATTTATAATAAGTGTTATTGTAATCCTTGTAGTATTGATGGTAGTACTTCCACAAATTCAAGTTGGATGGATAGGAGCTATATTAGTAGTTGTATTTGGTTTCTTCTTTGTAACAGTTTCATCAAGAATAGTAGGTATTGTTGGAAGTTCTTCAAATCCAGTATCAGGAATGACTATAGCTACACTGCTATTTACAGCACTTATCATGAAATCTATTGGAATGACTGGTAAAGCAGGTATTGTAGCGTCAATAAGTGTTGGGGCTATAATTTGTATAGCAGCAGCAATAGCAGGAGATACTTCTCAAGATTTAAAAACAGGTTATTTAATAGGATCAACTCCTAGAAATCAACAAATAGGAGAACTTATAGGGGTTTTAGCAACTTCATTAGTAATAGGATTTATATTAATAACTCTTAATAAGGCGTATGGTTTTGGATCTAAGGAATTAGGTGCACCACAAGCAGCTCTTATGAAAATGATTGTAGAAGGTATAATGTCAGGAAATCTTCCTTGGAACCTAGTATTTGTAGGAGTTGGCTCTGCTGTAATGCTTGAATTATTTGGAATCCCAGTTTTGCCAGTGGCAATAGGATTATATCTTCCGATACATCTTTCAACACCAATAATGGTTGGTGGACTTATAAAAGGCATACTTGATAAAAAAGTTAAAGATGAAGAAGAGTTAGCAGAAAGAAATGAAAGAGGAATTCTGTATTCTTCAGGACTTATTGCTGGAGAAGGTTTAATGGGAGTTATTATAGGAGGAATAGTTGCATTTGCAGGAGACTTTGGATTTAGTAAGCCACCACTAGGACAAGCTTTTACTTTAATATTCTTTATGATTATAATATTATTGATTGCACATCAAGTATTTTTCAAAAAGGTGTCTAAGACAGAATAATTAAATTGAATACTAAAAAGAATTAGGGGAAGTTACCCTTAATTCTTTTTTTAAACATTAAGTGAAATTTTAGAGTAGATAGTTACAGAATAAAAAATGTAAAGGTAGGGAAGTAATGGTGAAAAAAGATAAAACAAAAAATGCATTGCTTATGATTCCAAAACGAAACAAAAATATAACATGGGAAAAAGAAAATGATGTAATTAATTTAAAAATACATAGAAATAGGGGTAGGGACAAAATAATGCACAAAATATTTAAAACTCCTTTAGTTATAAATATTGAATTAGATGAGTTAGGAGCTTTTGTATGGGAAGCATGTGATGGAATTAAAAATATACAAGATATATCTGAAGAAATTGTAAAATATTTTGGTAAAAGAGCAGAACCAGTATTAGAGAGATTGATTACTTATATGAGAATTCTTAAAGATAATAAATTTATTGATTTGGAATAATAAAGGTATAAGTTTTAGCATAAACATTTAAGTAAGAACAGAATTAGGGGTGAACGTTATATGGTTTTTAGGTATATAATTTACTTTGTTTTTGTTATATTGATAACTATGGTTTTGGTATACATAGGTTCTATAAAAGAAAGAAATTTACCAATAGAACTTACTAACAAACTTTATGTTAAGTGTTCTGGAAAGATTATTAGTTATTTAAAGAAAAATGAGAGTGCAACTATGGGAGATATTCAAAATGTAATAAGAGGTATTAGTACATCTTTATTTTGGAGTAAAAAAAGAGTTCAAGTGCAAAATCCTGTACAATTTTCTGAAGTAATTGTAGAAAAAATGTATCAAGAAGGTAAAATATTTATTCAAATGAAAAAGAATAAAAAAATATTTATTCTAGCAAACAAATAATTTTAGATGAAAAAACAAAAAAGTTTAAAGTATAAAGAGTGAAGTTTCCGAAAAAAAGCGTCGGAAACTTTTTTTACTATTAAAATGAGGTATTTATATATGATTTATTGAATATATTTTAATATAAAAAATAATTTGGGAGGATGTATATGGCTAAAAAAGGGTTGCCAGAAGGAGCATACAAATTAAAGGAGGGACAAAAATATGTTCCTTATGTTCCAAGCGACAAGATAATGCCTGAATTTACTGTGCTTTCTGTTATTTTAGGTATTATTCTTTCTATAGTGTTTGGCGCAGCAAATGCATATTTGGGACTTAAAGTAGGGATGACAGTTTCAGCATCTATACCAGCTGCAGTAATTTCAATGGCGATTGTAAGAATAATCTTAAAAAGAAAATCTATTTTAGAGAATAATATGGTACAGACCATAGCATCAGCAGGAGAATCAGTAGCAGCAGGAGCTATATTTACGATTCCAGCTCTATTTTTATGGGGAGAAAATCCAAGTGTACTAGATATGGGACTTATAACATTAATAGGTGGTATTCTTGGAGTATTGTTCATGGTTCCTATAAGAAGATATTTAATAGTTGAAGAACATGGACGCCTTCCATATCCAGAAGGTGCTGCATGTGCTGAAGTTTTAGTTGCAGGAGAAGAAGGCGGAGCAAGTGCAGGAGTTGTTTTTGCAGGTGGAGCTGTCGGTCTTGTTTATAAGCTTTTAGGCGATGGAATTAAATTGTTTCCAACTGAAATTAGTTATGGATTTAAAGGTGTTTTAAATGGAGCGGGAATAGGAATGGATGTATATCCAGCATTGCTTGGAGTAGGTTTTATAATTGGACCTAAAATTTCTGCTTATATGTTAGCTGGAGCTGTTTTAGGATGGTTCTGTTTTATGCCGTTAATAGCTTTAGTAGGTGGAGGAAACATTATTGCTCCAGGTTCTATTCCGATTAATCAGATGGATTACTGGACAATATGGGGTAGTTATATTAAATATATAGGTGCTGGAGCAGTTGCAGCAGGAGGTATTATAAGTCTTATAAAATCACTTCCAACAATAATTTCTTCTTTTAAACAGGCAATAAAAGGATATAAGAGTAAAGCTGTTAACTCTACTTTGAGAACTGATAAAGAACTTAGTAGTAAATTTAGAATAATAATTATAATTGTTCTAATAATATTGATGGCTGTACTTCCTCAAATCAAGGTAAGCTGGCTTGGAGCTATATTAGTAGTTATTTTTGGTTTCTTCTTTGTAACAGTATCATCAAGAATAGTAGGCATTGTTGGAAGCTCATCAAATCCAGTTTCAGGTATGACAATTGCAACACTATTATTTACTACACTTATAATGAAAGCAGCAGGTTGGCAAGGTAAAGCAGGCATGGTAGCATCACTTTGTGTAGGTGCTATAATTTGCACAGCAGCAGCAGTAGCAGGTGATACTTCACAAGATTTGAAAACAGGTTATTTGATTGGATCAACACCTAGAAAACAACAAATAGGAGAACTTATAGGGGTAGTAGCTTCTGCATTAGTTATAGGATTTGTAATGATAACTCTTAATAAAGCTTATGTATTTGGTTCTAAAGATCTTGGAGCACCACAAGCTACTCTTATGAAAATGGTTGTTGAAGGTATAATGGCAGGTAATCTTCCATGGAATCTTGTATTTATAGGAATTGGTTCTGCTATAATAATAGAATTATTTGGACTTCCATCACTTCCAGTAGCAATAGGATTATATCTTCCAATACATCTTTCAACACCAATAATGGTTGGTGGAGCAATAAAAGGAATACTTGATAAGAAAGTTAAGAAGGAAGAATTATTAAAGGAAAAGACTGAAAGAGGAATTTTGTATTCTTCAGGGCTTATTGCTGGTGAAGGATTAATGGGAGTTATAATTGCAGCTATTGTTGCAGGTAGAGGAAGTTTTGGGTTTGATGAACCAGTATTAGGACAATTTGCATCTATAATATTCTTTATATTAGTGGTATTAACGTTATTACGTCAGGTGTTTTGGAAAAAAAGTAAAATAAATAGCTAAAGAATATAAATTACCCAATTTTCAATTTTTAGATTTAATAAAAATAGATTGAAAATTGGGTATTACAAATATATAAAGCTGGAGGTGTAATTTTGAAAAGTAGAAAAAAAAATGCATTATTTATGGTTCCAAAAAGAAATTTTAAAATAGATTGGCAAAAAAATAATAATATAATAACCCTAAAAATAAAAAGAGATAAAACTATAGATAAAATTATGCATAAGATATTTAAAACTCCTAGAATTGTAAATATTGAATTAGATGAAATAGGATCTTTTATTTGGGAAAATTGCGATGGAAATAAAAATTTACAAGATTTATCCCAAGAGCTTCATGTATGCTTTGGAAAAAAAGTAGAACCAGTACTTGAAAGATTAATTACTTACATAAGAACTCTTAAAAATAACAATTTTATAGAATTAAATTAAAGAAAAGTAGCTGTTGCATTAAAAAATTTGCATACAATATATTGTAGTATTTACTCTTAGTGCGACAGCCCCTTTTAAATTATATTGAAATAATTACAATATACAATATATTGTAAAATAATAGATATATAAGATGTATTAGAAAATAATAGAACATATATGCTATGATATAAATACTACATAATATTTATAGAAATTATATGAAAATTTTGAAATCACTAAAGATTTAAATTATGGAGGGAGTTAAATGTTGAAAAAAGATTTAAAAGATAAAGATGTAGATTTAACACAAGGCAGTATAACTAAAAATTTACTTAGAATGTCTTTACCTACAATGCTTGGGTTTTTATTTCAAACAGCATATGATTTAGTAGATATAATGTGGATAGGAAGAATTTCTGCAAAAGCTATAGCAGCTGTAACTATTTTTACTACTATATTTTGGACAGTTGATATTTTAAATGAAATCATTGGGACAAGCTCTGTATCCTTAATATCTCAAAGTTATGGAAGTGGAGATATGGAAAAAACTCAAGTTGCTATAGAACAAACACTAACATTTAAGGCTTTTGTTGCAGTTATTGCAGCAATTATTATGCTTATAATTCTAAAACCATTATTAAGAATTTTTTCTACAGATCCACAAGTGTTAAAACAAGCATTAGATTATGGATACATACGAATATTCTTTTTACCAATAATGTTTTCATCCTTTTCTGTTAATACTGCATTTAGGTGTATTGGACAAGCAGGAAAACCAATGAAAATAATGATAATAGCATCTATTACCAATATAATTTTAGATCCTATTTTTATGTTTGATAAAATCACTATACCTATATTTGGGATTACTAAAGTTAGTATTCCAGGATTTAATTTAGGCATTTTTGGAGCAGCTTTGGCTACGGTTATTTCAGTAACACTTGCTTTTTCCATAGGATTTTTTATATTTATAACTGGTAGGGAAAAGATTAAAATTTCAATTAAAGGTTTATTTAAGTTAAATTGGCCTGTAGATAAAAAACTTTTAACAATAGGACTTCCATCTGGCTTTGAGATGTTGACTAGAAATTTAGCTAATGTATTTACATTGAGGTTTGTTAAAGTATATGGAACAGCAGCTATAGCTGCTATGGGAATTG